>NZ_JARTVT010000024.1:0-91377 GCF_029625685.1 Mesorhizobium sp. WSM4976 | reverse complement strand
CGCCTCCCCCCCCCACCCCACACCCCCCACCCCCCCCCCCCGCCGCCCCCCCCGGCCCCCCCCCCCCCCCCACCCACCCACCAACCCCGCCCCCCCCCCCCCCCCCGCCCGGGGGGCGCGCCCCGCCCCCCCCCGCTTCTTCCAGGCACTGGCCGGGATGGATGTCGGCACCAGCTTCGGCGGCCTCGGCGCCAGCCGCGAGGTGATGATCGCGTCGCTGGCCGAACCGGCGATGCTGCTCATCGTGTTCAGCCTGGCGCTGCTGGCCGGCGCCACGCAGCTTTCGACGGTCGCCGCCTTCATGGGATCGCCGCAGGTCGGACTGCGGGTGTCGCTCGGCATGTCGCTGATTGCCATGGTTATGGTGGCGATCGCCGAGAATGCCCGCATACCGGTCGACAATCCGGCCACGCATCTGGAGCTCACCATGGTGCATGAGGCAATGATCCTGGAGTATTCCGGCCGCCATCTGGCGATGATCGAGCTCGCCACCTTCCTCAAGCTGCTGCTCTACATGTCGCTGATCTCCTGCGTCTTCCTACCCTGGGGGCTGGACAGCGGAGGGACCGGGCCGAAATCGCTGGCCATCGGCGCGGCCGCCTATCTCTGCAAGCTCACGGTGCTCGCCCTCCTGCTTGCCGTGTTCGAGACGGCGGTCGCCAAGATGCGTGTCTTCCGCGTGCCGGACTTCCTGGGCGCGGCGCTGATGCTGGCGCTGCTCGGCACGCTGTTGCTGTTCGTCTCGCGGAGCCTGTGATGAACGGTCTCACCTTCGACATCGCCCATCTGCTCGCCGGCAGCCTGGTGCTGATCTCCTTCATGATGCTCTACCAGGACCGGCTGTTCGCGCTGATCAACGTCTTTGCGCTGCATGCCGTCGTGCTCGCGCTTTCGGTCGCTTGGCAGGCCTATATCCAGGATGCGCATCACCTCTACATCACCGCGGCAATCGCGCTGGTCTTCAAGGCGATCGTCATTCCCGTCGGGCTGCATCGCATCATCCAGCGGCTCGGCATCCACCGCGATATCGAGACCGCGGTCGGCATCGGTCTGACCATGCTTGCCGGCATCGGGCTGGTGACGCTCTCCATGGTGCTGATGCTTCGGGTGACGCCGGAGGCCGACCCGCTCGCTCGCGAGGACCTCGCCTTCGCGCTGTCGATCATCCTGCTGGGGCTGCTGGTGATGGTGACAAGGCGCAACGCCGTCAGCCAGGTCGTCGGCTTCATGTCGTTGGAGAATGGGCTGGTGCTGGCCGCCACGGGCGCCAAGGGCATGCCGTTGGTCGTCGAGATCAGCGTCGCCTTCTCGATCCTGATCGCCTTCATCGTCATCGGCGTCTTCCTGTTCCGCATCCGCGAACGGTTCGATTCGGTCGATATCGGCGCGCTCGACGACTACCGGGGAGAACGCCGGTGAGCGGGTTTTCCTTGGACGCCGTGGCCGCGATCCTTTTCATCCCGGCGGGTGCCGCGGCTATCCTGGCGGCAATGCCGAACTACCGCATGACGGCGGTCGTCAATGTCATCGCCAGCCTGCTCACCTTGCTCGCGGCGCTGTCACTGTTCGTCACCGACCGACCGGCGCCGGGACAATATCTGCTGGTCGACGACCTCAACATCGTCTTCATCGTGCTCAACACATTCGTCGGCTTCACCACCAGCGTGTTCAGCGCGTCCTACATCGCGCATGAGCTGGAAACCGGCCGGCTGACAGCGCCGAACCTGCGCTTCTACCACGCCATGTACCAGATCATGATGTTCGGCATGAACCTGGCCTTCGTGTCGAACAATATCGGCCTGATGTGGGTCGCGGTCGAGCTTGCCACGCTGACCACCGTGCTGATGGTCGGCATCTACCGCACGCATGAGGCGCTCGAAGCGGCGTGGAAATATTTCATCCTCGGCAGCGTCGGCATCGCGCTCGCGCTGTTCGGAACGATCCTCGTCTACATGGCCGCGCAGCCGGTGGTCGGTGAGGGCACCAACGCCATGGTCTGGTCGGTGCTGATCGAAAAGGCGGCGCATTTCGATCCCGCGCTGCTCAGCGTCGCCTTCATCTTCCTGCTGCTCGGCTACGGCACGAAGGTCGGTCTCGCGCCGCTGCATGCCTGGCTGCCCGACGCGCACGCCGAAGGCCCGACGCCGATCTCGGCGGTGCTGTCGGGCCTGCTGCTCAACGTCGCGCTCTATGCCGTGCTGCGCTTCAAGCTGTTGCTCGCGGCGAGCCCGCAGGCGATCGGGCCGGGGCCGCTGATGGTCACGATGGGGCTGACCTCGCTGATCTTCGCGGCCTTCATGCTCTACCGCCGCCGCGACATCAAACGCCTGTTCGCCTATTCCTCGATCGAGCATATGGGCATCATCGTCTTTGCCTTCGGCATGGGCGGCCCGCTCGCCAACTTCGCCGGCCTGCTGCACATGGTCATGCACAGCCTGACCAAATCGGCGATCTTCTTCGCCGTCGGCCATATCGCGCAGGTCAAGGGCACGCAGAAGATCTCCGAGATCAGGGGGCTGACCGAAAGCCATCCCGGACTTGGCTGGGCGCTGGTCATCGGCGTCGTGGCCATTGCCGGCCTGCCGCCGCTCGGCATCTTCATGAGCGAGTTCCTGGTCGTCAGCTCGACTTTCGCCAGGCATCCCTGGCTGGCGATCCCGCTGGTGTTCGGGCTGCTCATCGCTTTCGGGGCGCTGCTGCTGCGGCTGACCGGCGTCGCCTTCGGCGAGCCGCGCGGCGGCACCGCGCCCGTCGAGGCGTCCTACGTGCCGATGTATTCGCACCTCGCTTTGGTGTTTGCGGCCGGCATCTATCTGCCGGCGCCGCTGGTGGCGTGGTTCCAGCATGTCGCCGGTATCCTGGGGTGAGGCGCATGATCCGGAAGAATATGCCCGCGCTTGCAGATCTCATCGAGGCAGACCGCCAGGTCGAGCATCACGCGCCCTGGCGGCGCGCCGTCGTCGCTCCGAAGGCCTGGAACCTTGCCGTCGAGCAGCTCGCCGCCGGACGCTGGAGCCTGCTCGGCCTGTGGGGGGAGCCGGACAAAGTGCACATGGCGCTTATAGACGAGGCGCAGACCATGGGCGTGATCAGCCTCGATTGCCGGGGCGGCCGCTACCCGTCGGTCGGCCAGCACCATCCACCGGCTCTCCGGCTCGAACGCGCCGCGGCGGATCTTTTCGGGCTGGCGCCGCAAGGCCTGCCCGACACCCGCCGCTGGCTCGACCATGGCCGATGGGGCGTCTCGCATCCGCTGGCCGCGCGGCCCGGTGGGCCGGCGGCCGCGTCGTCCTACCGGTTCCTGGCAGCCGAGGGCGAGGGCCTCCACCAGATTCCTGTCGGGCCGGTGCATGCCGGCATCATCGAGCCGGGGCATTTCCGCTTCACGGCGGGCGGCGAAACGGTGGTGCGGCTGGAGGAGCGGCTGGGCTATGTGCACAAGGGCATCGAGGGGTTGATGCAGGGCGCATCGATCGATCGTGCCGCGAAACTCGCGGGCCGGACCTCGGGCGACAGCACCATCGCCTATTCACTGGCCTTCGCCCGTGCGGTGGAGGCGGCGCTCGGCATCACGCCGCCGGCGCGCGCGATCTGGCTGCGGGCGCTGATGGCCGAATTGGAGCGCCTTGCCAACCATCTCGGCGACATCGGCGCCATCTGCAACGATGCGGCCTTTGCGATCATGCACGCGCATTGCGGCGTGTTGCGCGAACGCGTGCTGCGCGCCGCCGATGCGGCCTTTGGCCACCGCCTGATGCGCGACCGCATCCTGCCCGGCGGCACGGCAAGCGATCTGAACGAGGCGGGGGCGAATGCCATCCGATCGCTGGTCGCGGAGATCAGGCGGCGCTTCCCGCATCTGGTGGAACTCTACGACAACACCGCCTCGCTGCAGGACCGGACCGTGGCGACCGGCCGGCTCAAGGTCGAGCTTGCCCGGCAATACTGCGCCGGCGGCTATGTCGGACGCGCCTCGGGCCGCGATTTCGACGCGCGCCGCATGCCGGGTTACGCGCCCTATGACGAACTCGCCTTCGATGTGCCGGTGCTGCAGGAAGGCGACGTCAACGCGCGCGTCTGGATTCGCGTGCGGGAGGTCCAGCAGAGCCTGTCGCTGGTCGAGCAGATTCTCGGGCGGCTGCCCGCCGGCCCGACCCTCGTCAAGGTCGTTGCGCCAGAAGGGCCGCGCGAAGGCATGGCGCTGGTCGAGGGTTTTCGCGGCGACATCCTTGCCTGGCTGCGCATCGGCGAGGACGGCCTGATCGAGCGCTGCCACCTGCGCGACCCTTCATGGTTCCAGTGGCCGCTCTTGGAGGCGGCGATCGAGGGCAACATCGTCGCCGATTTCCCGCTCTGCAACAAATCGTTCAACTGCTCCTATTCCGGCCATGATCTCTAGAGCGATTCCGGGAAAAGTGCGCAGCGGTTTTCCGTCGGGAATTGCGCAAAAACAAAGAGTTGGAGCAGGTCGGCGACTCTATCAGACGCTGAACTGCTCCAAACCGGCCCAAGGCACACCGCCATGCGAAAACTGCTCTTTGAAAGCCTGATCCGCCCGCCCCTGACGGAACGCCCGCCGCAAGTCAGCAATGCTGCCGTCGACGAGCTCGCGCGCGCGCTTGACGGTATGGCTCGCAGGAAACTCGGCCGGAGCCTGTCGATCCGCGCGGTCGACGCCGGTTCCTGCAATGGCTGCGAGCTCGAGATGCATGCGCTCAACAATGCCTTCTACGACATCGAGCGCTTCGGCTTCCGTTTCGTCGCCTCGCCGCGCCATGCCGACGTGTTGATGGTCACCGGGCCGGTCACCAAGAACATGCGCGAGGCCCTGAAGCGGACCTTTGAGGCGACGCCCAACCCGAAATGGGTGGTCGCGCTCGGCGGCTGCGCCAAGGACGGCGGCTGCTTCGCCGGCAGCTATGCGGTCGTGGGCGGCGTGTCGGACGTGCTGCCGGTCGATCTGCACATTCCGGGATGCCCGCCGCCGCCGATTGATATCCTCAAGGGATTGATCGCCCTGCTCGACGGCGCGAACGGGAAGGCGGCCACCGCCAAGGTGTGAGCAAAGTGCCGCATGTCCGCTGCCTGGAAGTGGTGCGGCTACTGACCAGAACCGGAGGATGAGAGCGGCGGCGGTCCGAGCTGCGCCACGACCGGCGCACAGCTGTCGCCGACCACCAGTGAGGGCTGGAAGACGACGTTGCGCGGTTCGGCAGGACCGCCACGCCTGATCTGGTCGACGAGGAGCCGCACCGCCTCGTTGGTCATGTCGACAAGCGGATGCTCGGTGCGCGTCAAGCGCGGGCGCAGACCGCCGATACCAGGGATGGTATCGGTGGAAGCGATGGAGATGTCGCCGGGACAACGCAGCCCGAGATCCGCAACTGCCCGCATCACCCCGAGCGCCATCAGACCGCTCGCGACATAGAGTGCCGTCGGTCGGTCCGGCTGCTCCAGCAGGCTGCGCGCCACCGAATAGGCGGCATCCTCGCGGAACTCGCCCGAGCGTATGTAGCGGGATTCAAGCGTCAGGCCGCGCGACTGCATAGCGGCCATCATTCCGTCGAGGCGCCCACGTCCGGTGGTGACATGCAGCGGGCCGGTGATCGTGCCGAGGCGGGTATGGCCAAGGTCGAGCAGATATTCCGTCGCCTGCCTGCCGGCCGAGATGTTGTCGATTGTCACCGTGTCCGACCTGTAATCGGCGACGGAACGTCCGAAAAGGACGGTAGGGATCGGCTTGCCATCGGGGTCGTTCCGCAGATGCTCCGTCGAATCGCCGACCGGAACCAGGATCACTCCGTCGCAGGAGAGGGTACGCACGCGGGCCAGGATACGGCGCTCGACCTCCGGCTTCTCGTCGCTGTTGAAGATGAGGAGCGAATATCCCCAGGCCGCGACTGCGGCCTCCGCCGCCCACACGACGCGCGAGAAGAACGGGTTGGCGAGATCGGCGACGACCAGGGCGATCAACTGGCTGCGGCCCCGCTTCAGGTTCTGCGCGGCGAGCGAGGGCGAGTAATTGAGGTCGCGAACCGCGGACAGCACGCGGGCACGCAATTCCGCGCTCACATAAGCAGAATCGTTGATCACCGCCGACACCGTCGCCGTCGATACCCCCGCTGCACGAGCAACGTCCTTGATGGTGGCCATTGGCGAACTCAGCTAATCGATTAGCTGAGTTTTGGTCGGCGAAATGCCATTTGTCTAGGCCATACCACTGAAAATTTGCTTGATTGCTGCCGCCATGGGCATAATCTAGCGAAACGGTTCGGCGAGGTAGACGCTGCAACGGCAAGGGAGGAGATCATGAAGTGGATAGTGATTGGGGCTGCGCTGGTGGCCGCAGCCGGAGTGGTTCCCGCTCTGGCGGATACGCCGCTGGTCGGTATTGTCTCGATTTCGGCGACCGAGGCGAATAATGCCCGCTACATCGTCGGCGCCAAGGCCGCCGCGAAGGAGATCGGCTGGGATGTTTCGGTCATCGATGCGGCGGGCAGTGCCGACCAGGCCAATGCCGCGATCCAGAATTTCGCGCAGCGCGGCTCGGCTGCCATCGTCGATATGGTGTTTCCCTATTCCTCGATCGGGGCCGGGCTGCAGGCGGCCAAGTCGGCCAATATCCCGGTCGTGACCTGGGGCGGCGGGCTCGGAAGCTCGGTCGCCGCCACAAATGGCTCGGGCGGGCCGATGGTTGTGCCGGTCGACGAGCTGATGCTGAAGGCGATGAGCGGCAAGGGCTCCATCCTGGCGCTGACCTATCACACAGGCGAGGTTTGCCGGAACCGAGAGGTCGAACTCGACAAGGCGCTTGCGGCCAATCCCGACATCAAGGTCACCAAGAATGAGGTGCGCATCCCCGGCTATTTCGAGGATGGCGCGCAATATGCCAATGCCTGGCTGGCCTCCCACCCGGCAGGCCAGGAGAATCTCGCCATCTGGGGCTGCTGGGACGATCCGGCGATCGGCGCCATCGGCTCGCTCAGGGCGCAGGGCCGCGACGAGGTCAAGGTCTACGGCGTCAACGGCAACGCGCAGGCGCTGGAGAACATCAAGAACGGCTTCATGACCGCGACCGCCTGGCAGGACAGCTATACAGAAGGCTACAACATGATCAAACTGCTGCCGGAGATCCGCAAGGCCGGCGCGGACTGGAAGCCGAAGGCGGTGGAGGTCCCCGCTGTGCTCGTCACCAAGGACACTATCGAAGACTTCATCGCCAAGCATCCGGACGCCATGAAATAGGAACCTCAACGCTTCGCCCATGAACCCTGTCCCGACATTGATGGCGGCGCCGCCGGCGGTGCCGTTCGTGGCGGCGAGTGCGGTCAGCAAATCCTACGGAGGAGCGCAGGCGCTGCGCGGTGCGTCGCTCTCCGTACTGCCCGGCGAAGTGCACGGGCTGGTCGGCGCCAACGGCGCCGGCAAGTCGACGTTGATCCGCATTCTGGCTGGTCTGACGCAGCCGGATACGGGCGAGATCGCCATCGAGGGCAGGCCGGTGGCGATCGCGTCGCCGCATGCGGCGAGCGGACTCGGCATGAGCTTCATCCACCAGGAGCTCGCCTTCGTGCCTGACATGACGGTGCTCGAGAACATCATGCTCGGCCTGCCCAAGAAAACGACGCGACTCGGCCTGGTCGACTGGGCCGCGATCCAGCGCGACGTTGCGCCGATCATCGAGCGCGTGGGCATAACAGCGCCACTCGATGCCGCGGCCAAGAGCCTGTCGACGGCCGAGAACTGGCTGATCAGCATCGCCCGGGCGCTGGTGTGGAAGGCGCGCCTCATCGTCATGGACGAGCCGACCGCTTCGCTCTCGGCAAGCGAATGCCGCAAGCTCTTCTCCATTATCCGGGGGCTTTCGGCATCGGGCGTGGCGGTGCTCTACGTATCGCACCGGCTGGATGAGATCCTCGATCTGTGCGGCCGCGTCACCGTCCTGCGCGACGGCCGCTCGGTGGCGGTCCTCGACGGCCCCGGCCTGACCCGGCGCGGGCTGGTCCAGGCAATCGTCGGCGGGGCAGTCGAGCACCTTTCCAAGTCACGCGACACGGCGCGCGGCGAGGTCGTGCTGTCGGTGCGAGGCCTGCGCCGACTGCCCCGCGTGACGGAGGCGAGCTTCGATCTCCACCGCGGCGAGGTGCTCGGATTGGGCGGCCTTGTCGGCGCCGGGCGCAGCGAGCTTGCGCGTCTACTCTACGGCGCGGACCGGCCCGACGCCGGCAGCATGACGATAGAGGGGGGGCCTTTTGCGCCGCGCACCCCCGCGGGCGCGGTGCGCGCCGGGCTAGGTCTTGTACCGGAGGAGCGTCGCACGGAGGGGCTGCTCCTCGGCAAATCCGTCGCCTTCAACCTCAGCCTCGGCAATCTCACGCCTCTCCTCGCCAGCCCGGTCCTGCCCTTCATCAGCCTGCGCAGGCGGGCGCGGCTGGCGCAGGCGACGATCCGCGACCTGTCGATCAAAGCCAACTCGCCGGAACAGCCGGTCGGGCGGCTCTCCGGCGGCAACCAGCAGAAGGTCGTCATCGGCCGCTGGCTGCGCTCCAAGCCGAAGGTCCTCATCCTCGACGAGCCGACGCGCGGCGTCGATATCGGCGCGCGCGGGGAAATCCACCACCTCATCCGTGAGCTCGCCGGACACGGCATGGCCGTGCTCGTCATCTCGTCCGAACCGGACGAGCTCCCCGATCTGTGCGACCGGGTCCTGGTGATGGCGGAAGGACGGATCGTGCGCGAGCTCGCCGGCACCGACCTCACCCGCAGCGCCATCATCGAGGCAAGCTATGCCTTAACCGAGGAAAGGGTTCCCGCATGAGTGACGTCAGCTACACGCGACGCCTTTCGCCCAGCACCAGGGCCGCGCTTGGGGTTTTCGCGCGCTATGGCACCATCATCGGCCTGCTTGCGATGATCCTCGTCTTCTCGTTCCTGTCGCCGCACGCCTTTCCGACCTTCAGCAATTTCATCAACGTGCTGAACCAGGCGTCCCTCGCGATGATCATCGCCGGCGGCCTGACCATGGCCGTGATCGTCGGCGAGCTCGACCTCTCGGTCGGCTATGCCGCCAGCCTGCACGGCGTGCTCGTCACGGGACTGATCGTGGCAAACCACCTGCCGATCCCGGTCGCCGTTCTGATCGAGCTTGCGCTCGGCGCGCTCATCGGGGTCGTCAACGGCGTGATCGTCACCAAGCTCAAGGTCAATTCGGTGATCGCCACGCTTGGCGTCGGCACCGTGCTGGTCGGCCTCTCCTTCGCTTATTCGGCAGGCGTGCCGATCGTCTCCGGCGTGCCGGAATCCTTCCTCCAGCTGGCGCTGGGACGCTGGCTGTTCGGCATCCCCAATCCGATCATCTTCATGGCGCTGGTGTTCGGCGGCCTGTGGCTGCTGGTCGAGCGCACGGCGATCGGCCAGGAGATCCAGGCGGTCGGCGGCAACCCGGCCGCGGCCCGGCTCGCCGGCATCAATGTCGACCGCATCAAGATCCTCGGCTTCGTGCTCTCCGGCATGTGCGCGGCTCTCACCGGCACCTTGCTTGCCGCCCGGCTCGGCAGCGGCACGACCAATGCCGCCGATTCCTATCTCCTGACCGCCTTCGCCGCCGTTTTCCTCGGATCGGCCACGTTGCGCGACGGCGAATTCCACATATTGGGCACGCTCATCGGCACGCTCATCATCGTGCTCGGCTTCAACGGGCTCAACATCTTCGGCGCGCCGACCTTCTCGCAATTCGTGTTCCAGGGCGCCATCCTGATCGTCGCGGTCGGGCTCGCCAGCCTTGGCCGCTCGCTTGCCGAAAGCTGAATTGGAGGAGAATACCGATGACCGTTCCGCAATCCGCGACATGGCAAGTCTTCGTGCTGGAATATGCGCGATCCAAGGAACAGCCCTGGGTCGATCTCATCAGCGGCATGTACAATGACGGCGTGGTCGACCTGCCCTTCTCCTTCGTGCTCGCGCGCAACGGCGAACGCAATGTGCTCATCGATACCGGCTTCATGCAGGACGACCACAGCTTCTCGCAGAAGTTCGGCATCCCGACATGGATCTCGCCGGTGCGGATGCTGGCGGCGCTCGACATCGCACCCGATCAGATCAGCGACATCGTAGTCACGCACGCGCATTTCGACCATATGGGCTCGATCGCCGAGTTCCCGCGCGCGCATATCCACATCCAGAAGAGCGAGCTGCTTTCGTGGTACGAAGCGATCGCCCTGCCGAAGCGCTTCGCGCATCTGACCGCCATCATCGATCCCGACAATTTGCGAACCGCCCTCGAAGCCTCGATCGAGCATCGCGTGACGCTCATCGACGGCGACAAGGACAACATCCTGCCCGGCATCCATGCGCGGCTCGGCAGCGGCCACACGATCGGCCAGCAATTCGTGCTCGTCGACACCGATGCCGGCCGCCGCGTCATCTCCGGCGATTGCGTCTATTCGCGGCGCCAGTTCACCGGGCACAATCACGACGGCGTCTATGTCCCGCTCAACAATGCGGTGGGCAGCGTCTGGGAGCAGCTGAAGACCATCGACAAGATGAATGACGAGCTTGGCGGCGATCTGTCGAAGCTTGTCGTACTGCACGATGTCGAGCGCTGGAAGGGTCATCCGGTCGTCAAGGAGGTGGAGGGCTTCAAGATCGTCCGGCTCACCTGACCATTTCAAAGCGGACGTTCGAACACCGAATGGCGGGCCCGAATAGATTCAAACCGCGTGCCTCAGACAAGCAGTCCGGGTGCAGCATGGCCGGTCGCGGTGAGATCAGGCGGGAGCGTAGGTCAGCCTGATCACATCCCCATCGATCCGATCACTGGCGACAAGCCGGAGCGGCGGCCGGGGTCCGGCGAAATAAGGCTTGCCGCGGCCAAGCACAACCGGATGCAGGTAGATCCGATATTCGTCGATCAAGCCGAGGTCGGTGAGGCTTCGCGCCAGGTCCGGGCCGGCGACAGCGATGTCGCCGTCGCGCTCGGCCTTCAGCTTGCGCATCGCGCACTCAAGGTCGTCTCCAACGAGGCTGGCGTTGGGGCCAACCGATTGCAACGTGCGTGAGACGACCCATTTCGGCTGGCGCCGCCATGCCGCCGCGTAGGCAAGCCGATCGGCATCCCATTCAGGATGCTCGTCCTCCCAGTAGCGCATGATCTCATACATGCGGCGGCCGTAGATGCTGCCCGACTGCCGCTCGGCCTCCCCGATGAAGTGGCGGAAGAGCGTGGGGCTTGGCCCGAACTGCGTGTGATCGACAAAGCCGTCCAGCGACTGGTTCATCCCGAACACGAGCTTGGCCATTGGCTGCTTTCCGCTATTCGCGCAATCCGATTGCGTTGTGCAATCGGTTCAGGCTAGCCTGACTGGTTTTATTTTGCAATTGGTTTCTGGGGCAACGCTGAACTGCGCTGCAGTTCTCTCAGCCACGCGAACCCGCTTGACGTTGCAAAACCGTTCCGAAGGGCGGTTTGAAAACGATGGGGCCGGCAAATATCAGAAAGATTGGCGCGCCCGAAGAGATTCGAACTCCTGACCCCCAGATTCGTAGTCTGGTGCTCTATCCAGCTGAGCTACGGGCGCGCAACAGGCCGTGTGTGACACAAGCCCCGCAATCCGGTCGAGACGGCCGGCCGCGATGTGGAGTGTTCCCTAACGACTGAATTTACGAAAAGCAAGCCGATCCGGCAAAAGTTTTGTCGCAGGGGTTTTTTGCCGGTGCTGATCGAGACGCGCCGCTGCCTACCAGAGGCTCAGCCGGAGGTCGTGGTCTCAGGCCGGGCGGCGCAGGCCGTTGCGCGCCTGATCGAGCCGGACCGGCTGGTCTGGGATGGTGACGGCGAAAACGGTACGGCCGCCGATCGATTCGACCAGCTCGACCGTGCCGCCATGGGCGCGGATCAATTCATGGGCGATCGCCAGGCCAAGGCCGGTGCCGCCGCTGCGCGCCGAACCGCGGAATGCGGCGAACAGGTTCTCGCGCGCCTTTGGCGGCAAACCAGGCCCGGTGTCGGTGACGGTGATGCGGCTGACGCTGCCATTGCGCTCGGCCGATACGGCAAGGCGGCGCACCACCGCGCTTTCGGTGTCTGCCGCCATCGCCTGGACGGAATTGCGGCACAGATTGGTGAGGACGCGGAAGAGCTGGTCGGAATCGGCATCGACCTCGAAGGCATGCTCGACGGAATTTATAAACTCGATGCCTTGCTCGATATCGAGCAGGCCATGCACGTCGTCCACCAGCTGGCGCAGCCTGAGCCGCCGGCGCGATGGCGCCGGTTCCTGCGTGCGACCGTAGTGAAGCACGCCTTCGGAATAGGAAACGGCGCGGTCGAGCGCGCGCAAAAGTTTCGGCGCGAAGGCCTGCACGGTCGGGTCCTTCACCTGGCGCAGGCGGTCCGATATCAGTTGCGCAGACGCCAGGATATTGCGCATGTCGTGGTTAATCTTCGATACGGCCAAACCGAGGTCGGCCAGATGCTTCTGCTCCGAAAGCATCTTTTGCAGCCGGTCCTGCATCTGCGCCAGTTCGCGCTCAGCCACGCCGATCTCATCGGCGCGATCCGTCGGCGAGATCACGCGGCCGGGGTCGTCCGGCGCCTCCGAGAAGGACAGGATCGATCGCGTCATGGTGCGGATCGGCCCGATCATGATCAGGTCGATCGCCGCATAGACGAGCATTGCGGTGAACAGCGAAATGAGCAGTGAGACGACGGCCACGTTGCGCGAATATCTCAGCATAGCGTCGCGCAGACGGTAATCCGGCATGATGAGCTCGAATTCCTTGTCGCTGTCGCCGACAGGACCGAAGACGCGCAGCATGCGCTTGCCGCCGAAGAACAGAGTGTCGAGCGCGCCGGTCATGCCATTGACCAGCCCGACATTGGCGATGTCGATATGCTCGTCGACCTGCGGCGGCATGTCGGAAACGACGAGCAGCCGCGAGACGCCGCCGTCGCGCACGGCGATCGCCTTGGCGCCGATCGCCATCAGCACGTCGTTCTGTGCATTGTGCGACAGCGAGTTGGGCTCGCCCTGCAACAAAACGATCGACACGGCGGCGGCCGTGCTCAACCGCTCCTTCAGCCAGTTGACCCTGTAACTGGCGATCCAGGGCAGGAAGATCAGTATTTCGGCCAGCAGCACGAAGGCGATGGTGAGCAGGAGGAGCTTTGTCGACAGGCCGCGCGACAGCGGCACCCGGCGCGTCGGATTTGCCGCCGCCGGCGTTGCCTTATCGTTCGTGGACAGAGTTTCACTCGTCATTGACGCGCATTCACAAAGGCTTGATTGGGCAAGATTATGCGATTTGCGGCCTTTTTGCCAATTTCATCGTCACCCCGCGAAAAATTGCCTCGCGGCGGGGCGGATTGACTTCCAAAAACCTTCTTTCTATAAGCCCGCTCACGCTCGGGCCATTCGTCCCGGCGCGGTTTCGATCGCGCCTAAGCCGGCCCGGCAAGCTCCTGTTACAGAGTGACAGAATCAAGAAGGGCCGCACCCCGCGGTATTAAAACAAATGAAGCGTACCTACCAACCGTCCAAGCTCGTCCGTAAGCGCCGGCATGGTTTCCGTGCCCGCATGGCCACCAAGGGTGGCCGTGGCGTCGTTGCTGCCCGCCGTAATCGCGGTCGCAAGCGGCTCAGCGCCTGAACGAAAGACGAGATCGTTGCCCGCAACCGGCAAGCCAAAAGGGAAAACTCCCGGGCGGCTTCTGAAACGCGCGGACTTCCTGGCTGTGCGCGGCGGCGAGAAACGCCGCGGACGGCTTTTTCTCGTTGAAGTTCTCGACCGCGGCGACGATCTTGCGCCGCGCGTCGGCTACACCGTCACCAAGAAGGTCGGCAACGCCGTGGTGCGCAACCGCGTCCGGCGGCGACTGAGGGAAGCCGTGCGCGTTCACGCCGCCGATGACATGGCGCCCGGCAATGACTATGTCATCGTCGGGCGTGAAGACGTGCTCGCCATTCCATTCGGCCAGTTGAAGGCCGAGCTTTCCCGCCGGCTACGCGGCGCACGATAGGCCAAGGGCTTTCGATGGAAAACAACCGCAATTTCTTCATCACCATCGCGCTGTCGGTGCTGATCCTGACGCTCTGGCAGGTGTTCTACATGAACCCGAAGATGGAGCAGCAGCGGGAGCAGGCCCGCATCGAGCAGCAGCGCGTCGAGGCGCAGAAGAAGGAAGCGGGCGGCGGCGCCAACTCCGGCGCGGCCGGAACGCCGGCGCCGGCGGCCGGCAGCGTTCCCGGCGCACCCGGCGGTGAAGCGGTGACCGCCGCCAGCCGCGACCAGGCCATTGCCGCGACCAAGCGCGTCAAGATCGACACGCCCAGCCTCGAGGGGTCGATCAACCTGACGGGCGCGCGCCTCGATGACCTGAAGCTCAAGCACTATACCGAGACGGTCGACAAGAACTCGCCCGAAATCGAGCTGCTCAACCCATCGTCGCTGCCCAACGGCTATTTCGCCGAGATCGGCTTCGTCGGCAACGATACGACCGGCACGGTGCCGGGCGCGGATACGGTGTGGAGTATCGAAGGCAACCCGACGCTGACGCCCTCGACGCCGGTGACGCTGACCTTCACCAACGACAAGGGCCTGACGTTCAAGCGCACCATCTCGATCGACAACGAATATATGTTCACTGTTTCCGACACGGTGCAGAATTCGGGAACGGCCGCCGTCTCGCTCTACAATTACGGGCGCGTCACCCGTTTCGACAAACCCGCCGTCGCCAGCACCTATGTGCTGCATGAAGGCCTGATCGGCGTGACCGGCAGCGAAGGGCTGAGCGAGTACAAATACTCGGCCATCGAGAAGGACAAGGAAGTCAAGCCCGGCAAATCCACCGATGGCTGGCTCGGCATCACCGACAAATACTGGGCGGTGACGCTTATCCCGACGGAGAAGCAGCCCTTCCAGCCGAAATTCTCCTATTTCGAATTCAAGGACGGGCCGCACAGCCACAGCTACCAGTCCGACTTTCTGTCCGACGCGATCAGCGTCGCGCCTGGCCAGTCGACGACGATCGAGTCTGAAATCTTCGCCGGCGCGAAGGAGGTTGCCAAGATCAACGCCTACGAGGCCGACCGTCATATTCGCCAGTTCAACCTGTTGATCGACTGGGGCTGGTTCTATTTCATCACCAAGCCGATGTTCTGGCTCATCGACACGCTCTACAAGTTCTTCGGCAATTTCGGTCTGGCGATCCTCGCCACCACCGTCATCGTCAAGGCGATCTTCTTCCCTTTGGCCAACAAATCCTATGCCTCGATGGCGAACATGAAGAAGGTGCAGCCGAAGATGGTCGAGATCCGCGAAAAATACGCGGACGACAAGATGAAGCAGCAGCAGGCGATGATGGAGCTCTACAAGACCGAGAAGATCAATCCGCTGGCCGGCTGCTGGCCGGTGGCGTTGCAGATCCCGGTCTTCTTCTCGCTCTACAAGGTGCTCTACATCACCATCGAGATGCGGCACGCGCCGTTCTTCGGCTGGATCCACGACCTTGCGGCGCCCGATCCGACGTCGATCTTCAACCTGTTCGGCCTGCTGCCGTTCGCGGCGCCCGCCTTCCTGCCGCATATGGGCGCCTGGGCGGTGGTGATGGGCATCACCATGTTCCTGCAGATGCGCATGAACCCGGCGCCGCCGGACCCCACGCAGGCCGCGATCTTCACCTGGATGCCGGTGATCTTCACCTTCATGATGGGCTCGTTCCCGGCCGGCCTCGTCATCTATTGGGCCTGGAACAACACGCTGTCGATCCTGCAGCAGGGCGTAATCATGAAGCGCCAGGGCGCCAAGATCGAATTGTGGGACAATCTGGCATCGATGTTCCGCAAGAAACCATCGCCGGCTGAATAGCCGGATCGCCGAGCTACATATCAGAACCCCCGGCCTTCATCGGCCGGGGTTTTTTGTTGCCCGCCGGATATGCCGGGGATGGAATATTTTCGGCAAATTGCCGGAGGTGAGTGAAACTCCGCGCCGGCTCGCTTCGTATGATTCTAGTCCTCTCCAAAAAGGCCGCGACGGCTTCCGGCGCAGCGACGCCGGTGTTTGGGAGGTCGTCCGGCCGGCCGGGGTCCCGCAGGCGGCGGGATCCCGGTCCTTTCACTCCATGACAGCGCTGTGATCGACCTTGGCCGGGGTGCCGGGCTTGCGCAGCAGAAGCACCAGCGGGATCGCGGCCAAGGACAGGACCATCATCAGCTTGAAGTCGTCGATATAGGAGATGATCGTGGCCTGCAGCGTGACGAGACCGTCGAGCGCGGCGCGGCCGGCGGCGGTGTAGGGGCTCAGCGCTTGCGAGATCGACGGATCGCCGAAGGCCGGGTTGTAGGGCGTCACATAGGTGGCGATGTTGGCGTGATTGATCTGCTGGTTCTGCGTCAAAAGCGCGGTGACCACCGAAATGCCGACGCTGGAGCCGATGTTGCGCGACAGATTGTAAAGGCCGGTGCCTTCGGCGCGCCGCTCCGGCGCCAGCGTGGCGAAGGTGATGGTGGTGAGTGGCACGAACAGGAAGCCTAGGCCCGCGCCCTGGATGAAACCGGTGCTGATGATCGTCCATTGCGAGACGTCGGGCGTCCAGCCGGTCATGTCGTACATCGCCCAGGCGGTGACGGCGAGGCCGATGAACAGCAGCCAGCGCGTGTCGATCTTGCCGACCAGGCGACCGACCACGAACATGCAGGCCATGGTGCCGAGGCCGCGCGGGCCCATGACGATGCCGGCCGTCACCACCGGATAACCCATCAACGTCTGCAGATAGGGCGTCATCAGCGCCAGCGAGGCGAGATAGGTGATGCCGATGATGAAGATGAAGATCATGCCGACGGCGAAGTTGCGGTCGAGGAACAGCCGCGGGTTCACGAAGGTGTCACGCGCGGTGAAGGTGTGGACGATGAAGATATAGAAAGCGGACGCGCAGACCAGCGCCTCGACGATGATCTCGGCCGAGGAGAACCAGTTGAGCTGCTCGCCGCGGTCCAGGAACATCTGCAGCGAGGCGATGGCGATCGAGAGCATGCCGAAACCCAGCCAGTCCAGCCTAGCCTTGAGGTCGAGCTTGGTTTCCTGGACAAACATGGAGACGCCGATAAAGGCCAGCGCGCCGATCGGCACGTTGATGTAGAACACCCAGCGCCAGGAGACGTTTTCGGTCAGCCAGCCGCCGATGACCGGCCCCAGCACCGGACCCACCATGACCGAGACGCCGAACAGCGCCATGGCCGAACCGCGCTCCTCGACGCTGTAGATATCAAGCAGGATCGACTGCGACAGCGGCACGAGCGCTGCGCCGAACAGGCCTTGCAGCAGGCGGAAACCGACGATCTGCGGCAGCGACTGCGCGAAACCGCACAGCACCGAAGCGACCACGAAGCCGGTGATCGCCACCAGAAGGATGCGCTTGCGACCAAAGCGGTTGGCGAGATAGCCCGATGGCGGCGTCATCACCGCGGCGGCGACGATATAGGAGGTGAGCACCCAGTTGATCTGGTCGGCGCTGGCCGAAACACTGCCCTGGATATAGGGCAGCGCGACATTGGCGATGGTGGTGTCCAGCGCCTGCATGATGACCGCCAGGATGACGCAGGCGGTGATGGCGCCGCGATTGGCGACTACGGGCGCGCCTGTCGCGGAAGCCGTTGTCATGACTTCGGTCCGGATTGCTTGAAGAGCTTGGCGATGAAGTCGGGCAGGCCGCGGGCATGGCCGGTGTCGATGCTGACGACCGCGCTCATGCCGCCGCGCAGCGGCGGCTTGCCGTCCGGATCGTCGATCGTGACGCGCATCGGGATGCGCTGCACAACCTTGACCCAATTGCCCGAGGTGTTCTGCGCCGGCAGCAGCGAGAAGCTGGACGAGGAAGCCGGGCTGATCGAGCCGACGGTGCCGTGCCAGACCTCGCCCGGATAGCCGTCGATGCTGATCGTCGCCGTCTGGCCGGGGCGCACATAGGTGAGCTCCGTTTCCTTCGGCTCGGCCGCGATCCAGATATCGGTCGACGACACCAGGCTGAAGGCCGGCTGCGAGGCCGGCAGGTACTTGCCGACCTGCAAGGCGTCGACATTGGTGACTATGCCGTCGAACGGCGCCTTTACCACGGAGTCGTTCAAGTTGCGCTGCGCGTCGTCGACCGCCGACTGGGCCTGCAGGTAGAACGGGTTCTGCTCGACGGGCTCGCTGGCGTCGCCGCCGAGTTGGGCAAGCATCGCCTGCGCCTGCGCCTTGGCGACAGTCACTTTCTGGCGGGCCGCTATGAGGTCGTGCTCGGCACTGTCGAAGGTTGCCTTGGAGGCGGTCGAGGTCTTGAGCAGGTCCTGCTGACGCTGGAAGGCCGACTCGTAATAGGGGATGTCCGCCTCGGCCTGATCGATCGAGGCCAGCGACTGCTGGTAGCTCGCCTGCAGCGTCAGCACCTGGTTGCGCACCGTGCCGAGCTGCGCCTTGGCGCCGGCGAGCGCGGTCTCGAAGGAGGCGGGCCGCAGGCGGAAGAGCACGTCGCCCTTCTTCACTGCCTGGTTGTCGTGCACATCGATCTCGTCCACGGTGCCGGAGACGTCGGTCGAGACGCCGAGCGACTGCGCCTGGATATAGGCGTTGTCGGTGGTCATGATCTGGCCGCCAACGACATAGTAGTAGCCGCCGGCCACCAGCGCGACCGGCAAAAGCGCGAACAGGACCGGCCGCGTCAGGCTGCGGCGCGGCTTGACGGGAGCGGACGGAGCTACAGTAACGGAAGCCGGCTTCGGCTGCGCCGAGGGAGCTTCCAGCGTCGACGGCTCCGGCGCCACGGGCGCTTCCAGCTCATCGTCCTCGACGACAGGCGGATTATTGCCGCGCCTTTGCTCGCGCTGGCTGTCCAGGCGGATGACCTGGTCGCTTACTCTTTCGCCGGCATTTTCTCCGCCGGCGGGCTTTCTAGGCGAGGTTCCTTCAGACATTGACTTTCTCCCCGTCGACGGCCGGCTGTTTGCAGGCCTCGAGCAGATTGGATTTGATCAGGCAAAGGGTTTGCAGCAGCTGCTGCTGCGCGTCGGCGGATAGGCCAGCGAAAGCTTCGTCACGCGTCTTCCGGCCGTTGGTGCGCATCACTTCAATCAGCGGATGCGCCTGCCGCGTCAGATAGAGGAGCCACGCCCGACGGTCGGCCGGATCGGGCCGGCGCTCGATGAAGCCGCGCGCCTGCATCTTGTCGAGCAGCCTCGCCAGCGTGATCGGCATGATCTCCAGGAGGTCGGCCAGCTTGTTCTGGTGGATGCCCTCATGCACCGAAAGATAGGCCAGCACCTGCCACTGCGCGCAGGTCAGCCCAAAGGCGCGCGAGCGCTGCTCGAACCGCTTCCTGAGCAGGCGCGCGACGTCGTGCAGCACGAAGCTGATGTTGGGCGTGGAGGACATGGGAGAACTTCGGAGTCGGCGACAACTTTTCGTGAGCATGCTTATTATCATCATGCACATAATCCTGCTGGACGCGGAGCGCAAGACCGACTAAGGCGCTTGGAAAAAATATCGCATAGGCCAGAACCCGGCCGGACCAGCCCGGGTTACGGCAAGGACAAGACGATGAACCGGCTCAAGATCACAATGCTGGCGCTGCTCGTGGGATATGCTTTTCCGGCCGCCGCCAAGGACGCGGTGAGCTGCGGCGGCGCGGCGATGCTGGGCGGCGCGCAGCTCAACTGCAGCCACGTGCAACCCAAGGCGCCGCCGCAATCCTGCACCTTCAGCTGGGCCCTGCACACGACGGCCGGCGACGAGAAAATCGTGGAAGGCAGCTTCTCGCTGCAGCCTGGCGCGACAAACGTCCAGGTCTATCAGGGCAGCGGCTTCGACAGCGCCCTTTCCAACCCGATCGTGATCTGCCGCGACAGCCACTGAACGGTTGGTGCCACGGCCGGATCACGTTAGTTTGATCGGATGTCGACCGCGCCGGAACGCGCCTTTAGCCAACGGAGGTGACCGCGATGACCGGCCCCAATCCCAACATCAAGCATCCGATCGCGATGCATCCGCGCGTCGGCTTCCTGAAGGGGCTGGTGACGTCGCCCAACATCGAGATCGGCGACTTCACCTATTACGACGATCCCGACGGTCCCGACAAATTCGCCGAGAAATGCGTGCTGCACCACTACGACTTCATCGGCGACCGTCTGGTGATCGGCAAGTTCTGCGCCATCGCGGAAGGCGCGCGTTTCATCATGAACGGCGCCAACCATGCCATGTCCGGCTTCTCGACCTATCCGTTCAACATCTTCGGCCATGGCTGGGAGGAAGGTTTTGACCCTGAGACCTGGTCGAAGGAGGTCCGCGGCGACACGATCGTCGAAAATGACGTGTGGATCGGCATGGATGCGGTGACCATGCCGGGCGTCAGGATCGGCAATGGCGCCATCGTTGCGGCGAAATCGGTTGTCACGCACGACGTGCCGCCTTATGCGATCGTCGCCGGCAACCCGGCAAGGATGGTGAAGATGCGCTTCGACGAATTCACGGTGCGACGGCTTTTGAAGGCGGCCTGGTGGGACTGGCCGGTCGACAAGATCAGCCGCAACCTCAACGCCATCCGCGGCGCCGACATTGCAAGATTGGAGGCAGCGGCTTGAGCGCGACCAACATGAAAATCGACAAGATGGCGGTCGATCCGGAGCTGTTCACCCGCGGCTGGATCTTCATCCGCGGCGTGCCGTCGATGAAATTCCTGCCGCCGGAAGGACCGCCGGAGATCGCCTTCGCCGGCCGCTCCAATGTCGGCAAGTCGTCGCTGATCAACGCGCTGGTCGGCCACAAGGGCCTGGCGCGCACCTCCAACACGCCGGGCCGAACGCAGGAGCTCAACTATTTCGTGCCGGACGGCTTCTCTGGCGAAGGCGCCGACCTGCCGCCGATGGCGCTGGTCGACATGCCTGGCTACGGCTACGCCAGCGCACCGAAGGACAAGGTCGATGAATGGACGAAGCTGATCTATGAGTATCTGCAGGGCCGCGTGACGCTGAAGCGCGTCTATGTGCTGATCGACGCGCGGCACGGCATCAAGGCCAAGGACGAGGAAGTGCTGACCCTGCTCGACAAGGCGGCGGTGTCTTACCAGGTGGTGCTGACCAAGACCGACAAGATCAAGGCCGCCGGCGCGCCGAGGCTGATCGAGGAGACGCTGGCCAAGATCAAGAAGCGGCCGGCGGCTTTCCCCGTCGTCCTGGCGACATCATCGGAGAAAGCCTCGGGTCTCGACGAACTGCGCGCCGCGATCGTGCTGGTGGCGAACGGCGGCTAACGCCGTCCGCCAGAGGCCGATCAGCCAGGGCTCAGTCCGTGTCGGAGCGTTCCGGCTCGCGATCGCGCCGGCCGTTGAGTATCTCGCGCTTGCCGACATGGTTGGGGGCGCCGACCAGGCCTTCCTTCTCCATGCGCTCGACCAGGGAGGCGGCGCGGTTATATCCGACGCCGAGGCGGCGCTGGATGTATGAGGTGGAGCATTTCTTGTCGCGCTTGACCACCTTGACCGCCTCCTCAAAGAGCGCGTCGCCATCCTCCTCGGCGATCGAGCCCTTGTCGAAGACCGGGCCGGTATCAGCCGCCTCCTCAGCCTCTTCCTCGTCGGCGGTGACGG
Source organism: Mesorhizobium sp. WSM4976 (assembly GCF_029625685.1). Classification (NCBI taxonomy): domain Bacteria; kingdom Pseudomonadati; phylum Pseudomonadota; class Alphaproteobacteria; order Hyphomicrobiales; family Phyllobacteriaceae; genus Mesorhizobium; species Mesorhizobium sp. WSM4976. The sequence goes on along the minus strand of NZ_JARTVT010000024.1, from coordinate 69,761 downwards.
TGTCGAGATATTCGGGACGCCCCTGCGCCTTCAGATGCGCCACGACGTGCTCGACCTCGAGATCGGACACGAAGGGACCGTGCACGCGCGAGATGCGCCCGCCGCCGGCCATGTGCAGCATGTCGCCCTGGCCGAGCAGCTGCTCCGCTCCCTGCTCGCCGAGGATGGTGCGGCTGTCGATCTTGGAGGTCACCTGGAAGGAGATGCGGGTGGGGAAGTTGGCCTTGATCGTGCCGGTGATGACGTCGACCGAGGGGCGCTGCGTCGCCATGATCAGATGGATGCCGGCGGCTCGCGCCATCTGCGCCAGCCGCTGGATGGCGCCTTCGATCTCCTTGCCGGCCACCATCATCAGGTCGGCCATCTCGTCGACGATGATGACGATATAGGGCATCGGCGCGAGGTCGATCACGCGTTCCTCGAAGAGCGGCTCGCCAGTGCCCTTCTCGAAACCTGCCTGCACCTGCATGGTCACGACCTCGCCCTTGTCACGGGCGCTCGCCGCGCGCTGGTTGTAGCCGTCGATGTTGCGTACGCCGAGACGCGCCATCTTGCGATAGCGGTCCTCCATCTCGCGCACTGCCCATTTGAGCGCCGTGACTGCTTTCTTGGGATCGGTGACGACCGGCGTCAAAAGATGCGGGATGCCGTCATAAACGGAGAGCTCCAGCATCTTGGGATCGACCATGATGAGGCGGCATTCCTCCGGCTTCATCCGGTAGAGCAGCGACAGTATCATGGTGTTGATGGCGACCGACTTGCCGGAACCGGTGGTGCCCGCCACCAGCAGATGCGGCATCTTGGCGAGCTCGGCGATGACCGGCTCGCCGCCGATCGTCTTGCCGAGGCCAAGCGCCAGCTTGCAGGAGGTGTTGCGGAAACCGGCCGATCCGATCAGCTCACGGAAATAGACCGTCTCGCGCATCTCGTTGGGCAATTCGATGCCGATGACATTGCGGCCCGGCACCACGGCGACGCGGGCCGAGATCGCCGACATCGAGCGGGCGATGTCGTCGGCCAGGCCGATGACCCGGCTCGATTTTACGCCCGGCGCCGGCTCGAATTCGTAAAGCGTGACGACAGGACCGGGGCGGACATGGATGATCTCGCCCTTGACGCCGAAATCCTCCAGCACGCCCTCAAGCAGGTCGGCATTCTGCTCCATGCGCTCCTGCGACATGTAGAAGCCCTGGCCCTCCGGCGGCATCTGCAGGAGGTCTTCGGAGGGAAGCTCGTAGCCGGCCATCGTGGACAGCGGCGCGACCTCGCCGGCCATGGGCAGCGAAGGCGCCTGCCTCGGCGATCTTGCGCTTGAGGGCGCGGAGACCGGCACGGACTCGACAGGCGTCGGTTGGACGGTCGCGGGGGCCGGCGTCGGGGCAGGGCCGGCGTTCGTTGCGCGAGAGGAGCGCCATTCGATGACCCGGTAAAACGACGTCGCCTCAGTCATGAAGGGGATATGGGTCTGACTTGGCTGGGCCGCCGGACGCTGCGCCGGCATCGGCTTGACCGATGGTTGCATCGGAACGGCGGCCGCCTGACCGGCTTCGCTCAAACGCGCCCGCGCCAGGCGCTCGGCGAGGAAAGGCATGCCGAATTCGAAGAAGGCGTGGTCGGAAAGATAGGACCAGCGCAATCCGCTCGGCCGCGGTTTTGGCGCCGGAGCGGCGGTGGGCTGGGGCGGCGCAGCAGGAGTGGCGGGCGTGGCGGCGGAAGGCGCGGTGACCGGTTTGGCTTGCGCCGGCGCCGCGGCTCGAGCGGCGGGAGCCGCAGGTACCGTCCGAAATGAATTGGTTGCCGGCGGTGCGGGCCGGACGGTGTCGCGTGCCGGCGTCCTGGCCGGCGCGGCATCCTCCTGCGGGGCGGTTCGCCTGAGGTCGGTGTCCGGCGTGCGGGTGAACCGCACGTTTGGCGCGAGGAAGAAATAGTCCTGCCAGGCCGGGCGGCTGAACTCGCCATCGGCCGATTCGGACGACGCAGCGCGAGCCGCGTCCGATTCGCTTGCCGGCGCGACTCGCAACGCGACCACCTGCCCCGTTTGCGGCTGCGGAACCCCGCCCCGGCGCCCATCCGCGCCGCGATCGTCGTCGCCCTGATGGGCGGAAGCACCGGAAAGATTGGCACGGGGAAGACGCATGGATGTCATACTCGAGACTCGCGATTGCAGGTACCCGAGACATAGGAAGCGATGGTTAACAGGTCCTTCCAAACGACCTGTCCGGAATGCCAATCAACGGTCAGATTTGGGGAGAAGGTATCCGACCCGCGCAAAGGCGAGTCATGGCGCTGGCCATGCTTCAGGCCGCTTCGCAACCACGCGCGGCAGTGCAGCGCCGGTCAAGCGGTTTCGGCGTGCGCCCGCTCCTCGGCGAGGAATTTCGCGGTGCCATAGGCTTTCAGGAAGACGTCGACACCCGACGTCACCACACGCTCGATCTCGGCCTGGGTCGGCGCCTTGGTGCGGTAGGAAAAGATGCACTGGCGGAACAGGCCTGCGAGGCAGAGCTCGGTGAACTGGTAGGCGGCAAGGTCGACATCGTCGATCTTGAGCAGGCCGCGTTCAATGGCTTCATTGAGGAAAGCCATGACCTTGTCATGGCCGCGCTTCGGGCCACGCTCGTAGAAACGCGCGCCAAGCTCGGGTATCCGGTCGGCGGCGCCGACGACGGTGCGCTGGGCCTGGATGACCTTGGCCGAGGTGATCTTGGCGGAGAGCCCCATGCCGAACCTCACCAGCGTGTGGCGCAGGTCGTCGAAATGGTCGAGCACCTCGTACATGTTCTTGAAGATGGTGCCGCGCTCTTCCTCGATGAGAGCCTCGAAAAGCTCTTCCTTGTTCTCGAAATAGACGTAGATCGTGCCCTTGGAGACGCCGGCCTCGCGCGTGATGTCGTTCATCGAGGCGGCCTCGAAGCCCTTGTCTATAAAGACGCGGCGGGCGCCTTCGATGATCTGGGCCCGCTTGACCGGGTCCTGCCCGGCGGCCGGGCGCCCCTTGCGTAAGTCGAGCAGATCGCTATCGGCTGTCGTTTCGACCATGGAAATCATTCCTCGAAAATATTTTCGAACCGCTCGGTTCGATTTCCTCTTGATATGGTCTTCTTTCCGCGCTATGTCAATCGCCAATTCGAACCGAACGGTTCAGTATGACTGACATTCAGAGAGATCGTTATGTCCTCGAACGCCACCGCCGAAGTACGCACCTTTCCAAACGCCAAGGTCCAACCTTCGACCGAAGCTCCGGAAGTCCCTGTCCAGCCCGCCGTGCCCGTCGCGGCTCCGGCCGAAGCACCCGCCAAGAAAAAGCGCTCGGCTCGCTCATTCCTGTTGCCGATCATCGGCCTTGCCCTGCTCGGCGCCGGCTCCTGGTATGGCTATAACTACTGGACTGACGGCCGGTTCATGATCTCCACCGACGACGCCTATGTCCAGGCCGATATGTCGTTCGTGTCACCGAAAATTTCCGGTTATATCGACAAGGTGCTGGTGGGCGAGAACCAGAAGGTCAAGGCCGGCGATCCTCTCTTCGTCATCGACAATGGCGACTACAAGATCGCCGTCGCCCAGGCCGAGGCGCAGATCGCCACGCTGGCGAAGACGCTCGACCGCATCGACGCTCAGACCAAGGCGGCCCAGGCCTCGCTGTCGCAGGCTCAGGCGCAGAAGGTCGCGGACCAGGCCGCCGCCGACAATGCGGCGCGCGCCCAGGACCGCGCCGCTCAACTGCTCAAGACGCATGTCGGTACGCAGGCGCAGCTCGACGACGCCCAGACCGCGCTCGACCAGGCCAAGGCAGCGCTTGTCGGCGCCGACGCCCAGATCGCCGCGGCGCAAGCCAATATCGGCGTCCTTGAGGCGCAGCGCACGGAATCGGCTTCGACGCTGGCGTCGCTGCAGCTCACCCGCGACAAGGCCGAGCGCGACCTTTCCTTCACCGTGCTCAAGGCACCCTATGACGGCGTCGTCGGCAATCGGTCGGTCGAGCAGGGCGACCTCGTCAGCCCCGGCCAGAAGCTCGCCGTCGTGGTGCCGATGGACAAGCTCTACATCGTCGGCAACTTCAAGGAGACGCAGCTCGGCCCCATGGTGCCCGGCGAGAAGGTCCGCATCACCGTAGACGCGATCGACGGCCAGAGCTTCCAAGGCACGGTCTCTTCGCTGGCGCCGGCTTCGGGCGCCGTGTTCTCGCTGCTGCCGCCGGAGAATGCCACCGGCAACTTCACCAAGGTGGTGCAGCGCGTGCCCGTGCGCATCGACGTGCCGGCCGACGTCTTGAAGACCGGCAAGCTGCGCGCCGGCCTAAGCGTCGTCGTCGCGGTCGACAGCCGCACCGCGCCGGCTTCGACGACCAACTGATTGGGGGGCGGTTCGGTGGCCATTCGAGCGCCGAGCCGCCCAGCCTGCTTTATCCGTTTCGACGCAGTTCCGGACCGCCACGCGCCTGTCCCCGAGAATTGCTTAAGGAGGCCATGACATGGCAACCGCAACCATCACCGCAGGAGCAATGCCCGGACGCTCGGCCGCTGCCGCGCCGGCGCTGCCCACGGACCATATGCCCGTGCGCCGCGTCATTGCCTTTCTGGCGATGGTGTTCGGCATGTTCATGGCGATCCTCGACATCCAGATCGTCTCGGCCTCGCTGTCGGAAATCCAGGCGGGCCTCAGCGCCAGCTCCGACGAGATCCCGTGGGTGCAGACCGCCTATCTGATCGCCGAGGTGGTGATGATCCCGCTGTCGGGCTTCCTTAGCCGCATGCTGTCGACGCGCGTGCTGTTCACCACGGCGGCCGCCGGCTTCACCGCGGCCAGCGCGCTCGCCGCCACCGCAACCAACATCGACCAGATGATCGTCTATCGCGCCATCCAGGGTTTCATCGGCGGCGGCATGATCCCCAGCGTCTTCGCGGCCGCCTTCACCATCTTCCCGCCTTCCAAGCGCGCCGTCGTCTCGCCGATGATCGGCCTGGTGGCGACGCTGGCGCCGACGATCGGTCCGACGGTGGGCGGCTATATCAGCCACGCCATGTCCTGGCACTGGCTGTTCCTGATCAATGTCGTGCCCGGTATCCTGGTGGCGACGGCGGCGTGGGCACTGATCGACTTCGACAAGCCCAACCTAAAACTGTTCTCCAAGTTCGACTGGTGGGGCCTGATCGGCATGGCCGCTTTCCTCGGCTGCATGGAATATGTGCTGGAGGAAGGCCCGAACCATGACTGGCTGCAGGAGCCGGCGGTATTCGTCTGCGCCGTCATCATGACCATCGGCGGCATCATCTTCTTCTGGCGCGTCTTCACCGCCGAGGAGCCGATCGTCGACCTCAGGGCCTTCAGCAACATCAACTTCGCCTTCGGCTCGCTGTTCTCCTTCGTCGTCGGCATCGGCCTTTACGGACTCACCTATCTCTATCCGGTGTTCCTCGGCCGTATCCGCGGCTACGATTCGATGATGATCGGCGAAGCGCTGTTCGTCAGCGGCCTGGCGATGTTCTTCACCGCGCCGGTCGCCGGCATCCTGTCGAACAAAATCGATCTCAGGCTGATGATGATGATCGGCTTCCTGGGCTTCGCCACCGGCACGTGGTGGATGACGCATCTTACCGCCGACTGGGATTTCTATGAGCTCTTGATCCCGCAGATCCTGCGCGGCTGCTCGATGATGTTGTGCATGGTGCCGATCAACAATATCGCGCTCGGCACTTTGCCGCCGGAACGGCTGAAGAATGCGTCGGGCCTGTTCAACCTGACCCGCAACCTCGGCGGCGCCGTCGGCCTGGCGCTGATCAACACCGTGCTGATCGACCGCAACGCCTTCCACTATGCGCGGCTCGCCGAGCATGTGCAGTGGGGCAGCGCCGCCGCGCAGACCAAGGTGCAGAACATGGAGCTGACTTTCCAGCAGACCGCAGGGCTCGACGCCACGAGCGCGGCGATCTCGAAACTGTCGGCCATGGTGCAGCAGCAGGCGGCGCTTTTGTCCTTCATGGACGTGTTCATGATGCTGACGGTGTTGTTCGCCTCGCTCGGATTTTTCGTGCTGTTCATCAACAAGCCCGCCCAGCAGGGCGGCGGTGGCGGCGGAGGCCATTGAGGAGCCGGAACCCCCGCCTGGTCTCCTCAACACGTGACCCCGGAAATCGGCGACGATTTCCGGGGTCATTCATTTCGCGCAGTTGAAAGTGATCAGGCAGACGCTGGCTTGAAGCTCAGCGCCACGCCGTTGATGCAATGGCGCAGGCCGGTGGGCGGCGGACCGTCATCGAAGACATGGCCGAGATGGCCGCCGCAGCGGCGGCAATGCACCTCGGTGCGGGTCATGCCGAGCGAATTGTCCACGGTCTTGCCGATGGAGTTGGCGATCTCCTGCCAGAAGCTCGGCCAGCCGGTGCCGGAATCGAATTTCGTCTCCGACGAATAGACCGGCAGGTCGCAGCCGGCGCAGGCGAAGATGCCTTTGCGGTGCTCGTTGAGCAGCGGGCTGGTGCCGGGATATTCCGTGCCCTGCTTGCGCAGCACGTCGAAGGCTTCGTCCGAGAGAATGGCATGCCATTCGGCATCGGTCTTGGTGACTTCGAAGGTCTCGGCGGCGAGAGCGGGCTTCGGTCCCCCGGCGCGCAGCATCGCTCCGGTTCCAACGATGAGAGCGGTGGCGGCCGCCCCGCTCCAGAGAAAATCGCGACGGTTCATAGCCGTTCCTCCTGACGCATTTTGCCAAGATGGAACACCACTCGGAAATCAAAAGCCGGTGACGCCCTATCCGCTATTGTTGAGGATGCTGCTCCGCGCCGCCCTTCTTGCGGCGCGACGCGGAGCACACCCTTGCCGGCGGCGCGGACCTTGGATGTCGCAGCCGGCGCTCAGCCATGTCTTCGCCGGCCAGGTACGCTTTGTTACATCTTCGGCAAGAGAACCTTGTCGATGACGTGGATGACGCCGTTCGACTGGCGGACATCGGCGATGGTGACATGGGCGACATTGCCGTTCTCGTCGGTGACAGTGACCTTGCCCTTCTCGGCCTTCAGCGTCAGCTCGCAGCCGCCAACCGTCTTGACCTGGTGGGCGCCGCCATCGGCCTTGGCCATCTTGGCAACATCGGCGGCCAGCGCCTTGGCGGCGATGACGTGGCAGGTCAGCACCTTGGTCAGCTTGTCCTTGTTCTCGGGCTTGAGCAGCGTGTCGACCGTGCCAGCGGGCAGCGCCGCGAAGGCTTCGTTGGTCGGCGCAAAGACAGTGAAGGGACCGGCGCCCTGCAGCGTGTCGACCAGGCCGGCGGCCTTGACGGCGGCGACCAGCGTGGTGTGGTCCTTCGAATTGACGGCGTTCTCGATGATGTTCTTCTTGGCATACATCGGCGCGCCGCCAACCATCGGATTGGCATAGGCAACGGCGCCGATTGCGGAAAGGCCAAGCGTGGAGGCAAGCAAAAGGGTGGCGATTTTACGCATTGTGTCAGTCTCCTCGGGTTGTTTTTCCCATCCTTTGGGAACGCGGGAGATACGGGCCAGAAAAAAGTTAGTTTCACGAATGCCGATAGATTTTCCTTCGCTCGATTTATTCCACTCGCTCTGCTCGCGTTGAGAGCGAACTTCGCGTTCCTGCCAAGGCAGGAGATAGACATTCATTGCTCTTGAGAACGTGTCGTCCGGGATCAGATGCCCTTCAGGTCACCCGCGGCAACGACAGGGCCGGTTGGCTGGCCGGTCGGCGAACCGCCCGAAGGCTCAAGGCTGACGGCGAGCACGGCGCCCTGCGCCAGCTTCTGCTGGATGGCAGGTGCCACGGCCATGCGCGCGGTCTGGCCGGCCGGGATGACGCCCATCGAGACCGGCGCATTCTTGCCTTCGATCATCCACAGCTCGAAGTCCTTGCCGGCACCGTGATCGCCGGAGACCAGCGACAGGCCGACCTCGTGGCGGACGGCGTCATAGACGGCGAGGTATTTGACGTTGCTGTTGTCGGCGGCGAGCGACGCGACCAGCCTGGTCCCGGGCGGCTGAACCGGCGGATTGACGTAAGGCAGGGCGATATAGACAGCCAAAGCGGCAATGGCCGCGGCGGCAAGGCCGCGCCAGAAGGCGAGGCTGCGCCATAGGCCACCGCTGGGCGCCGTTGAGTTGGGGGCGGACGATGCGAACAGCCGCCTGTCGATCGCCACCTTGACAGAAGCCGGCGGCTCGACTGCGGCATAGATGGCGGCCATCGGCGCGAAATGTACCTCCCAGGCATCGACCAGCCGGGCGAAGGCCGCCTCGGTATCGATGCGGCGGGACGCGATCTGGCGGTCGTCGGCAGCCAGCACGCCGAGAACGTATTCGGCGGCGAGCAGGTCGTCGCCTCCACGTTCCGGTCCGTTGTCTTCCGCCAGCGTCATCTTTCCAGGCATTCTCTCAGTTTGAGCAGGCTTCGCCGCAGCCAGGTCCGCATCGTGTTCAGCGGAACCTTGAAGCGCTCCGCCAGCTCGGCATAGCTTTCGCCATTTAGATAGGCGCCCCGGACGGCCGCTGCCCGGTCCTTCTCCAACTCTTCGAGGCAATGGTGGATGCGTTCGGTCTCGCCGCCCGCCACCGCCGTGGCCTCAGGTCCCGGCGTCGGATCGGCGACGTCGAGGGCCACATCGATGTTGGCGGAAGGACTGCGCCGCGCCCTGATTCGATCGATCGCATGGTTGCGCGCAACGGCCACCAGCCAGGAAATCGGGCTCAGATCGGAAACCGCGAAGCGGTCCGCCTTCGTCCATATCTTGACGAAGACTTCCTGCAGCGCTTCTTCCGCATCACCCCGGTCCCTCAAGACACGAAGGCAAACGCCGAAAAGTTTCGCGCTGGTCTGCCTGTAAAGCAGATCGAACGCGGCCCGGTCCTTCATCGAAGTCCGGACTATCAGCTTGCTGATGTCCTGCGGCGCCATGGCGGCAAATTAGAAGATTGCAACTTAATTGCAACGGGCGCCGGAGGGCTCGTTCTCACCGGCAGCCGCGAGCCGATCCGGCGCTTGGGCATGGGCCGTTGCCAAGCTAATCGGGCGTCGATAGCCTCCTCAAAAATCGGGGATGCGGATGTCGATCGAACGCTTGCTTTGGGAACAGGATGCGACCGGGCTGGGCGAGCTCGTGCACCGGGGCGAGGTCGCGCCGCAGGAACTGGTCGACGCGGCGATCGCGCGCGCCGAGGCGACGCGACCGGACATCAATGCAATCGCCACGCCGCTTTACGACGCCGCGCGGGCGCGGGCGAAGACAGTCGACCGCACGCTGCCGCTGGCCGGCGTGCCCTTCGCACTCAAGGATCTCGGCATCGGCCTCAAGGGCGTTCCGATCCACGGCGGCAGCCGCATCCCGCCATTCACCGCCGATTTCAACTCGGTGATGGTCGAGCGCTATCTCGCCGCCGGCCTGATCCCGATCGCCACCAGCACCTCACCGGAGCATGGGCTGCGGCTGATGACGGAGTCAGCCCGCTTCGGCATCACCCGGAACCCCTGGAACACCGGCCACACGACCGGAGGCTCCTCCGGGGGCGCGGCGGCGCTGGTGGCGGCGGGCGTGGTGCCGGCGGCGCATGCCTCCGATGGAGGCGGCTCGATCCGCGTGCCTTCGGCCTGCAGTGGGCTGGTCGGCCTGAAAACCTCACGCGGCCGTGTGCCGCTGACGCCGCTGGTCAGCGAAAGCTGGTACGGCATGGTCGTCGACCATGCCGTCAGCCGCTCGGTGCGCGATAGCGCGCTGCTGCTCGATCTCACCCATGGCGCCGATCCGCTCTCGCCCTACGCGGCGCGTGCCCCGCAAGGTTTCTTCGCGGTCGCCGCGGCGCGCGACCCGGGCAAGCTCAGCCTTGCCGTCTATCGCAAGTCGCCGCTCGGCCTGCCGATCTCGGCCGACACGCTTGCGGCGCTCGACACCGCGGTGGCGCTGGCGCGCGAGGGCGGCCACACGGTGGAGGAGATCGACCTGCCCTATATCGGCCGCGATTTCATCGCCGATTTTTGCCGGAGTGTCGCCTCGGCGGTTGCCGGCACGATTAGGGGCGAGGCGCAGCGCATCGGCCGGCCGGTGACCGGCGAGGTGGAGCGCGCCACGCGCGTGCTCGGCCGGCTCGGTGAAATGCTGTCCGCCGGCGAAGTCTATGACGGCGTGCAGCGTCTCAACGCCACAGCGCGGCGGCTGATTGAGGAGACCGCGCGCTACGACGCCGTGCTGATGCCGATCATCGCGCATCCGCCTTTGGCCTGCGGTGCGATGGACCCCAAGGGCGCCGACGAGTTCCTCGAGAACCTGCTCGATAAGTTGCGTCTCACCAGCCTGCTCAAGGTCAAGTCGTTCTTCGGCCAGCTGATGGACAAGAGCCTTTGGTTCACCCACTGGCCGGCGATCCAGAATGTCAGCGGCCAGCCGTCGATCGCGCTGCCGGTGCATGTCACGGCGGACGGCCTGCCGCTCGGCATCCAGGCGGCGGGGCGCCCCGGCGACGAGGAGACGCTGCTATCTTTCGCCGCGCAGATGGAGAAGCTTTCCGGATGGCTGAAGCGGCGCGCGCCGCTCAAGGTGCCTGCTTAGAGGATCCACGATTTCGTCATTGTGACCGCAAAGGCGTTTGCGACCTGCGGCAATTCCCGCTAAGACGCCGCCATCCACGCCAGCCAGGATCGATACCGATGACGGACGTCGCCGCCAACGCCGAAATGCAGGCCGCGCTGCTCTCGCGCGCGCTGCCTTACATGCAGCGCTATGAGCACAAGACGGTGGTGGTGAAATATGGCGGCCATGCCATGGGCGACACTGAGCTCGGCAAGGCCTTCGCCCGCGACATCGCACTGCTGAAACAGTCCGGCGTCAACCCGATCGTCGTGCATGGCGGCGGGCCGCAGATCGGCGCGATGCTGAGCAAGATGGGCATCGAATCCAAGTTCGAGGGGGGCTTGCGCGTCACCGACCAGAAGACGGTCGAGATCGTCGAGATGGTGCTGGCCGGCTCGATCAACAAGGAAATCGTGGCGCTGATCAACGCCGAGGGCGAGTGGGCGATCGGGCTCTGCGGCAAGGACGGCAACATGGTGTTCGCCGAAAAGGCGCGCAAGACCATGATCGACCCGGATTCCAACATCGAGCGGGTGCTGGATCTCGGCTTCGTCGGCGAGCCGGTCGAGGTCGACCGCACGCTGCTCGATCTGCTCGCGCGTTCGGAGATGATCCCGGTGCTGGCGCCGGTGGCGCCCGGGCGCGACGGCCATACCTACAACATCAACGCCGACACATTTGCGGGCGCCATCGCCGGCGCCTGCCGCGCCTCGCGGCTGCTCTTCCTCACCGACGTGCCGGGCGTGCTCGACAAGAACAAGAAGTTGATCGACGAGCTGACCGTCGCGGAGGCCAAGGCGCTGATCAAGGACGGCACGGTTTACGGCGGCATGATCCCGAAGGTCGAGACCTGCATCGAGGCGATCGAGCGCGGCGTCGAGGGCGTCGTCATCCTCAACGGCAAGACGCCGCATTCGGTACTGCTCGAGCTCTTCACCGAGCACGGCGCCGGTACCCTGATCGTCCCATGAGAAGGCAGTTCGCCATTTCGCGAAACGGTGAGCTTATTCAGCCGGCTAATCTTCTTTGATATTCAAGGATCGCAGCCGGCTCTCGGACCGGTCGCCGGAGGACCATGGATTCCTCCTCGGCGTCCTGCGGCGCGCCCCAGAACTCGGCGAGCGTCGGGCCGTCCGTGACGCGGCGATCGCGGGCGAGAAACCCCCAGACCTCGCGGAACCAGACGCGGCGCCCCATCTTCGTGTACCAGCGCATCGAATGCCGCTGCTCGGGATCGGGGTGTAAAAGAATCCGCGCCAAGGCCTTCGGGCGCGACTGCACAGCCACTTCGATCAGCTTGATGGCGAAGAACAGCATCCAGGGTTTCAGCCGGGTCAAATGCAGGACCTGGTGCTTGTAATCCCAGAGGCGAACGTCCTTCTGGATCACCTTGCGGTCGGCAGCGATGCGGAAAAACGGCGTCCAGCGGTGCGGCGTGACGTAGAGAGCCTGGATCTGGTCCGGATCATAGGCGATGAGCTGGCGGAAGCCGCGCCAGAGATCGCGAAGCCTCTCGTCCTCGAAGCCGGCGACCCAGGTCGCCATCGACAGGATGCCGTGCCGCCTGAGCAGCCGGATCGCTTCGCGGTCCGATTTGGTGCTGCCGCCCTTGCGGATCAATGACAGCGTCTCCTCGTCGGTGTTCTCCATGCCGAGCAGCCAGCGGATGACACCTGCCTTGCGATAAAGGTGCAGGATGTCGGCGTCGCGCACGATGTCGTCGGCGCGGGTCGAGCCGACGATCAGCACCGGCACGTGCTCGGCGATCATGGCATCGAGAAAGGCGCGCCAGGCTTTCTTCGAGGAGGTCGGGTTCTCGTCCGCCAAATTGATCAGCTCGACGCCGTGCTCGCGGTGCAGCCAGGCGATCTCCTTGGCAAATTTGACCGGATCGCGGTGGCGCCAGCGGGTCCAAAAGCCGCGCTGGCCGCAATAATTGCACAAATGCGGGCAGCCGCGCGAAAACTGCATGACCACCGCCCGCTTGCCGCCCCAATAGGAGTAGCGGCGATAGTCGATCAGCTCCCAGCCGACGCGCCAGGCGTCGAGGTCGGCGACCGTCATCGCCGCTTGCGTCGCCACCGGGCGGCCGAAATCGTCGCGATAGGCGATGCCGGCGACGCTGGCCACCGGCTGGCGCATCTCGATCGCCTCGACCAGTGCCGTCGCTGTCGCCTCGCCCTCTCCGCGTACGATGAAATCGAAGACGTCTGTCGCGGCCAGGACGTCTCGCCAGTGATAGGTCGGAAAGACGCCGCCATAGATGACGATGACGCTTGGCGCGCGCGCCTTGATCATCTCGGCGATCTTCAAGGCCGTCGGATGCGCCGAGGTCGAGCCGGAATGGCCGATCAGGATGAAATCCGGATCATCGCCCAGCGCCTCTTCCACCAGCGCCGTAAGCGGCATCGGACCGAACTCGGCATCGATCAGACGCACCTGATGGCCCGAGTCGATCAGCGGTCCGCCGATCGCCAACAGGCCGAGCGGCGGCAAATGGTCGTCGGGCACGCGGCTGCCGATGGCCGTGTGCGGCGGATTGATTAGTACGATGTTCAAGGCGGACCTCCATGTTGGTCCGCTTGTGCTAATTGCCGATGACGAAGCCGCCTTGGCGCGGTTCAGCAGTTTCCCCGCAGCTTTTCCGGAGAAATCGCCCGATAGATCCTAGCGCCGCAGATGGCTGAGCGGCACATGGCCGGGGCCCTTTATGTTCTGCAGCACCAGTTGCGTGTGGACGTCGCGTACGCCGGGCAGCCGCATCAGCCGGTGCATGACGAAGGCGTTCAAGTCGTCCACCGACGGCACCATGACATGCAGCAGGAAATCGTGGTCGCCGGTCATCGTCCAGCAGGACGAGACCTCGTCCATGCGCTGGACGGCGGCTATGAAACTTTCGGGCGAGCCGTCGCTGTGGCTGACCAGCCGCACCTGAATAAACACTTCGACCGTCAGGCCGATGGCGCGGCGGCTGAGCACGGCGGCAAAGCCCTTGATGATGCCGGTTTCCTGCAACGCCTCGAAGCGGCGCGCGCATGGCGTGGTCGACAGTCCGATCTCCTGCGCCAGCTCCGACACGGGCTTGCGGCCGTCGCGCTGCAAGATGTCGAGCATCTTTATCTCGAAATCGTCGAATTGAGGCATGTTTCCTCGACCTACCATTGATCTGAGTTATTTTACCTCAAAATGAGAGGACGAGCTACAAACAAGGGCAGATTTGCCTCGGCAATCGCTCCTACACTTCCTTCCACGATCCGCGGATCACGATCTTGAGGAGGATATGATGACGATCAGCGTTGCCGATTACGCAGCCGAATGCGCGGCGCAGGGCCTTCGTGGCGACTATTCGGTCTGCCGCAGCGATTTCACGGTGGCGCAAGGCTACGATTATTCCACCGAGGAGCAGGCGGTGTGGCGCACCCTTTGCGACCGCCAGACGAAGCTGACCCAGAAGCTCGCGCACCGTTCCTATCTCGACGGCGTCGCGGCGCTCGGGCTGCTGGACAGGATTCCGGATTTCGACGAGGTAAGCCAGAAGCTCACCAAGCTGACCGGCTGGGAGATCGTCGCCGTGCCCGGCCTGATCCCGGCCGGACCGTTCTTCGACCATCTCGCCAATCGGCGTTTTCCGGTGACCAACTGGCTGCGGACGAAGAAAGAAATCGACTACATCGTCGAGCCGGACATGTTCCACGATTTCTTTGGCCATGTGCCGATCCTGACCCAGCCGGTGTTCGCCGATTTCATGCAGATGTATGGCGAGAAGGCCGAGGACGTGATCGCGCTCGGCGGCGACGAGATGATCACGAGGCTTTACTGGTACAGCGCCGAATACGGCCTCATCCAGGAGGAAGGTCAGCCGTTGAAGGCTTTCGGCGCCGGGCTGATGTCGTCCTTCACCGAGCTGCAATTCGCGGTCGAGAGCAAGGACGCCCACCATGTGCCGTTCGACCTCGAGACAGTGATGCGCACCGGTTATGAGATCGACAAGTTCCAGCGCGCCTATTTCGTGCTGCCGTCCTTCGATGCGCTGCGTGATGCTTTCGCGAAGGGCGACCTTGCGGGCATCGTCTCACGCTTCAAAGGCGAGCCGGCGCTCGATCCTGCCACGGTCTGAGGTCGGTTTTCGCCCAACCGACATTCAGGGCGGTTCAGTTGCCGGAGGCAGCTGGGCCGCTTTGAGCTTCCGCACACATCCTGTGTCAGACGGCGATCACGTTGCCGAGGTGCTCACCCAGCCGGCAAGCGAGCGCGGTGCGCCCGCGACGCGTCCTCAAGCCGCTTCGGGAAGCTCGCGGTCGAGAATCGAAAGGTTGCGGCCGCGGTTCTTCGCCTCGTAGAGCCTGCGGTCGGCCGCGCGCATCAAATCGGAAACGGTTGCGCTCTCGCCGCAAGTTACGCCTCCGATCGAGACGGTGAGCGGCAAGGTGCGCTCGTCGCCGGGGCGGAAACGGATCAGCTCGACCTCGCGGCGGATGCGTTCGGCGACATGCTTGGCCTCACGCTCGCTGGCGCCGACCAGGAAAGCCGCGAATTCCTCGCCGCCGATGCGGCCAAGCACGTCGCCGCTGCGCACGCCACGCTCGATGGCGCCGGCGATCAGAAGCAGCGCCTCGTCCCCCGTCAGATGACCGTAGCTGTCATTGATCCTCTTGAAGTGATCGGCGTCGATGATGAGCAGCGCGCCGCGATCGCTCTTGCGTCGCGATCCGTCGAGCGCGGCAAAGAAGGTTTCGCGGTTGAGCATGCCTGTCATGTGGTCGCGGCTTGCCTTTTCGGAGAGGCGACGGTGCGCGGCGGCGAGCTGCGCGTGTGCACGGGCAAGCTCGCGATGGGCGTTCTGCAACCGGTCGCTGTGCCAGAAGCTGCCGGCGCTGGCGGCCCAGGCGAGCACGAGCGGGCAGACGGTCGACGCCAGCCAGACGGTGCGGCTCATCGGAAAGCCCATCGCCGGAACCACAATCATCGTCAACAACAGCGAGCCAGCGACCGAGGCGAACGCCACGGCAGCGGCCTTCAGGAATATGCGACTCATCACTTGCTCCCAACGGAGAGCCTCTGTGCCAGCAAGCGTTAAAGGTGACCTTTCCGAGACTTTTAAAATTTGAACCGAGAGCTCATTTTCACATTTCGTGGCGCGCATAAGTTGTGGATAAAGTCAGCGCCGGCGTGCCATAAGAAATCCATGACAACGACACCCGATCCCTCCCGCTTCGCCCATGTCACGGACTGGGTGTTCGACCTCGACAACACGCTCTATCCGCATCACTCGAACCTGTTCGCGCAGATCGACGTCAAGATGACCGCCTATGTCGGCGAGCTGCTGACGCTTTCGCGCGACGACGCGCGAAAGCTGCAGAAGGAGCTCTACCTGGAGTATGGCACGACGCTGAACGGGCTGATGAAGCGACACGGGATCGATCCCGACGATTTCCTCGAGAAGGTGCACGACATCGATTATTCGAGGCTGGTGCCGGATCCGGTGCTGGGCGCTGCGATCCGCCAACTTCCGGGGCGCAAATTCATCTTCACCAATGGCGACCGCAGGCATGCCGAGCGCACCGCGCGTCAGCTTGGCATATTGGAGCATTTCGACGCCATCTTCGACATCGTCGCGGCGGGGCTAAATCCCAAGCCGGAGCGCCAGAGTTATGAACGCTTCGCCGAACTGCACTCGGTGACCGGGCACAATGCGGTCATGTTCGAGGATCTGGCGCGCAATCTGGCCGTGCCGAAATCGCTCGGCATGACGACCGTGCTGGTGGTGCCGCGCAATTTCGAACCGACCTTTTCGGAAATCTGGGAACGCGACCCGGCGAATGATGACGACGTCGATTTCGTCACCGACGACCTCTCCGGTTTCCTGACCGCGATCATCGACGTAGCGGCCTGACCAACTCCAGATTGCCTGTCGCCGTCCGCGCGCGAGCACTGTCGGCGCGGATGACGGAATCTAGTCGAAAACAGGAATCGTGCCGGGCGGCAGTCCCAGCCAGCCGTTCAGCTCCCTCAAGAATCGGCACAGGTCCGGATTGCCCGCGGCTCCCGTACCATTGCCGTTGCCGGGGACGCGTATCCATTTCCGTGGCCGTCGCCGCAATGGCGTTGCCGTTGAAGCTGCTACCATTGAAATTGCTGCTGAAGCTGCCGGCATTGCCGTTGCCAGTGAAATTGCCGGTGTTGCCATTTGCCGTTGGTGACGCCGGCGTCGATCGGAAGGTCGGCAATCCTGACTGGGGTCGAGGCATCGGCCGCCAGCAACGCGGCAAGCGGGGTGCCGAGCGCGAGGCCGTTGCCATCAAGCAGCCTCGCCGCCACCCGGCGCTCGTGTGGCCGGATGGGCCTGGATGATTTCAGGCCGTTCATCAGCGATTCCCCCGGCCGTTGAAGTTGCCGTCGAACGCGCCGCCACTGCCAGTGCCCGCTGTTGAAGGCGCCGACATTGCCGCTGCCGATCGAAACTGCGGATGCCGCACCGGGGCGGCAGGCAGCCTGGCCGACCCTAGAGCTCGTAGAAGCGTCGGATTATGTCCCAGGCTTCCTCGGCCGTGTCCACGAAATCGATGATATCCTGATCGCCGGGCGAGATCGTGCCCTGCTCGGCGAGGAAGTCGAGGTCGATCACCCTTCGCCAGAAGGCCTTGCCGAACAGGATCACCGGCACGCGCTCCATACGGCCGGTCTGGATGAGGGTCAGGGCTTCGAAGAACTCGTCCATTGTACCGAAGCCGCCCGGAAAGACGGCGACCGCCTTGGCACGCATGACGAAATGCATCTTGCGGATGGCGAAATAGTGGAAGTTGAAGCAGAGTTCCGGCGTCACATAGGCATTCGGCGCCTGCTCATGCGGCAGCACGATGTTCAAGCCGATCGACGGGGCGCCGACGTCGTCGGCACCGCGATTGCCGGCCTCCATGACGCCGGGCCCGCCGCCCGTGGCAACGACATATTCACGATAATAGGAGGTGGCCGATTGCTGCGAGCAGAGACGGGCGAATTTGCGCGCTTCCTCGTAATATTTGCTGTTCGCCTCGAGGTTCTTCTTCTGCGTCTCATTCTTCGCCGCCCAGGCCTCGCCGCCCGGTTCGGGCAGGCGGGCGCCGCCGAACAGGATCACGGTCGAGCGGATGCCGCGTTCGGCCAGGATCATCTCCGGCTTCAAGAGTTCGAGCTGCAGCCGCACGGCCCGCAATTCGCGCCGCGTCATGAAGTCAGGATCGTTCCAGGCCAGCCGGTACGTCTCGGCACGAGTTTGCGGGGTATCCGGCACGCTTTTCGCGCGTTCCAGGTCCTCGTCCGAATGCGGCAGCGGCGTCCACCCTGCCTTTTCCATGGGAGTCATCGAATCCACCCGTCCAATTCCCTTACTTGCGGCGTCCCGTGACGCTGGCGCGATTGACCCCCTTTCAGCCTTAACATAGGGTCCGCGCGACTTTTAAACAGGTTAAGGCTGAGCCCCTTAACAGCTTGGTAATGGAGCGAAATCATGTCGAAGCCCGATCTGGCGAGCCTCGAAACGACCATCGAAAAGGCCTTCGAGGAGCGCGACACGATTTCGAGCGCCACGCGCGGCGAGACACGCGAGGCCATCCTCGCGGCGCTCGAGCTGCTCGACCGCGGTGTCGCCCGCGTCGCGGAGCGGCAGGACGACGGCAAGTGGCATGTCAACCAGTGGCTGAAGAAGGCGGTGCTGCTCTCCTTCCGGCTGAATCCGATGGAGATCATCAAGGGGGGGCCCGGCCATGCCGTGTGGTGGGATAAGGTGCCGTCGAAGTTCGACGGCTGGAGCGCCGTCGACTTCGAGAAGGCCGGCTTCCGCGCCGTGCCATCCTCGATCGTGCGCCGCTCGGCCTATGTCGCGCCGGGCGCCGTGCTGATGCCGTCCTTCGTCAATGTCGGGGCCTATGTCGATTCGGGCACCATGGTCGACACCTGGGCCTCGGTCGGCTCCTGCGCCCAGATTGGCAAGAATGTGCATCTGTCCGGCGGCGTCGGCATCGGCGGGGTGCTGGAGCCGATGCAGGCCGGCCCGACGATCATCGAGGACAATTGCTTCATCGGCGCGCGCTCGGAAGTGGTCGAAGGCTGCATCGTGCGCGAAGGCTCGGTGCTCGGCATGGGTGTGTTCATCGGGCAGTCGACCAAGATCGTCGACCGCGCCACCGGCGAGGTGTTCTACGGCGAGGTGCCGGCAAACTCGGTGGTGGTCGCCGGATCGCTGCCGGGCAAGCCGCTGCCCAATGGCGAGCCCGGTCCGAGCCTCTACTGCGCCGTGATCGTCAAGCGTGTCGATGCCAAGACCCGTTCGAAGACCTCGATCAACGAGCTGCTGCGCGATTGATCCTGCCTAAAGCGCGTCGCGATCTTTCAGATTCGCTCCCTGCGCTTTAGGCTTTTGATCTGCGCATGTCTTTGTCGCGAAACCGGTTCCCACTTTCGGGAGACATGCTTTAACGGAGCGGACGCGATTGTCTGAAAGATCGCAATTCCTCTGGCTGTTCTTCAGCCTTTCGGGGCGGCTGAGCCCGGTCGCCTATGCGCTGGCCGGCGTCTTGCTGGTGCTCGTCCAGTTTTTTCCGTTCTACCAGTTCGCGCGGGTGGAGTTGAACACCAGCGCCAGCCAGAACTGGGCCATGATCTGCTGGGGCGTGCTGCTGATCTCGGCCTGGGCCACCTTCGCGGTCACGGCAAAGCGCTTCCATGATTTCGGCAAACCGACCTATTTTGCGCTGATCTCGCTCATCATCGGTCCCATCCTGCTGATCATCCTCTCCTGTTTCCGCAGCGATCCCGGACCGAACCGCTACGGCAGGCGCACCAACGCGCCGGCCGATTCGTGAGGCCGTCATGCGCTACCGCGCGCTTGATCCGCAACTGATCATCGAGACGGCCGAAAGGCTGGAGGAGCGGATCGGCGAGCGTTTTCCAGATGCCGGCCTGCGCGGCGTCGCCGCCGAACTGGTGTCGCTGTCACGGGACCTCGCCGGGGCGGCCAGGGAACTGGAGACGCCGATCTGGTGGCTGCGCGGCGTCATCGTTGCGGCCTTCATCGCCGGCGTGGCGGTGTTCCTGTTTGTCGGCACGATCCTGCCGCTCGACCGCATCTCGGGCGCCGATGACGCCGTGCAGTCGATGCAAGGCATCGAAGCGACCATCAACACCGTCATCCTGGCCGTGCTCGGGCTGCTGGCGCTGGTCCGCACCGAGGAGCGCATCAAGCGCAAGAAGGTCTTCCGCCAGTTGCACGGGCTGCGCTCGCTGATCCATGTCATCGACATGCATCAGCTGACCAAGGACCCGGCGGCGCTATCAGCCGAGTTCAGGCCGACCGCGCACTCGCCCGCCCGCCTTACCAACGCCGCGGACCTTGCGCGCTATCTCGACTATTGCTCGGAGATGCTGTCGATCACCGGCAAGGTCGCGGCGCTGTTCGCGCAGTCGGTCAATGACGATGTCGTCATTGACGGGGTCAATGACATCGAGAACCTGAGCTCCAACCTCTCTCGCAAGATCTGGCAGAAGATCACGCTGATCGAGGGCCGCCGCTAGAGCAATTTCCCTCCCTGGATGTGCCCTTAACCGCTTCCGGCCCCAGCCCGGGCGGGCCGCGCCCTTCCGTTTCAGCCTGACGGACCAGAGCTGCGACTCGTTCGTTCATCGGCGTAGGGATGCCGGCCTGCCTGGCCAGACGAATGACCGCGCCCTGCAGCTCATCGATCTCGGTCTGGCGGCCCCGTTTGAGATCGTCCCACATCGACGAGCGAGCTTCGAGATCGATCGCAAGCATGTGGCGCGCCAGGAGGCCGAACAGCCAGTCGGGCAGCCGCAGCACTTTCGGCAGCAGCGCTGGCGGCAGCCCCGTGATGCGCGCCGGCACGATGCCCGCCGCCCTGATCGCGGCGAGCGCTTCGTCGATCTGGGCGGCCAGGATCACGCGCCAGCTCCGGTCGGCCAGTTGCCTCGCCAGCGGCAGGTCAGAGAGCGCCACCAGTGCATTGTTGAGGTTCATCAGCAATTTGCTCCACTGCACCGCTTTCATGTCGGCGCGCGCCTCGACAGCAAGCCCGTCGACATTGAGCAGCTCGGCAAGGCCGTCGAGGCCGGCATCGATCATCATCTCGCCCTGGCTGGCGCGATGCGCACGCAGCGGCGCGTCGCCATCGGGCGACAGGACAACGTTGAACATCACCATGCCGGTCAACACCTGCCGTCCAGGGAGCGCGGAACGCAGCCGGTCGGCATTGTCGACGCCGTTCTGCAGGCTGACCACCACGGCATCCGGGCGCCCATGGGCGGCGATCACTTTCGCCATCTCTGCGGTCGCGCCGCTCTTCACCGTCACCAGGACGATATCCGCGTCGCGCAGCGCCATCGCCGGATCGTCGGAGACCGCAATCGCTTGCGCCTCGATGCGGCGGTCGCGGCCATCAAGATCGCTGATCCGCAATCCGCCCTCGCGCATGGGCTCGACGAGGCGGCCGCGGCCCAGGAAGACGACCTTGCGTCCGGCGAGCGCCAGGCAGCCGCCGACATAGCAGCCGATGCTGCCGGCGCCGGCAATCGCGATGGTGCTTGCTTCACTGGCCATGCATTTTTCCTCGCGTGGTCTGCTTCGATGCATGTCGTATTCCCGGAACCGCCGCATATGCTTCCAGGGCAACGTGCATTTATACGTCATGAAAACCATATTGTCGGCGGCATGACCGGCGATCATCTGCCACCGTGACACGACAAACGCTTTCGATTATCGCTTTGCCCATGACATTGCCGACCGATCCCGCCGCGAATCTTGCTGCCCTGATCCGCTGTCCGTCCGTTACACCCGCAGAAGGTGGGGCGCTTGCCGCACTGGAGGACATGCTGAAGCCGCTCGGCTTCTCGGTCGAGCGACCGGTCTTCTCGGAAGACGGCACGCCGGACATCGAAAACCTCTATGCACGGCGCTCGGGCAACGGCCCGCATCTGATGTTTGCCGGCCATACGGATGTAGTGCCGACGGGGGACGAATCGGCCTGGACGCATCCGCCCTTCGCCGCCGAAATCGCCAATGGCGAGATGTATGGCCGGGGCGCCGTCGACATGAAGGGCGGCATCGCCTGCTTCATCGCCGCGGTGGCTCGCCACGTGGAGAAAAACGGCGGCCCGAAAGGCTCGGTCTCGCTGCTCATCACCGGCGACGAGGAAGGGCCGGCGATCAACGGCACGGCCAAGCTGCTCGAATGGGCGGCGGCCAAGGGCGAGAAGTGGGACGCATCGCTCGTCGGCGAGCCGACCAATCCGGACACGCTGGGTGACATGATCAAGATCGGACGGCGTGGATCGCTGTCTGGCAGCGTGATCGTCAACGGACGCCAGGGCCACGCCGCCTACCCGCAGCTTGCCGACAACCCGGTACGCGGGCTGATGAGCCTGGTCGACGCTCTGCTGCATCCCGTTTTCGACAAGGGGACGAAGGATTTCCAGCCGACCAATCTCGAAGTGACGTCGATCGATGTCGGCAATCCGGCGACCAATGTCATCCCGGCCAGGGCGACGGCGACGTTCAACATCCGCTTCAACGACACCTGGGACGCGGAATCGGTGCAGGCCGAGATCCACAACCGGCTCGACCAGGCGGCGGGGCGCAAGAAATACCGGCCGGGCAGGAAGACGCCCGTCGACTACGAGCTTGTCTGGCGCGACCGGCCGAGCCATGTCTTCCTCACCCGCGACGACAGGCTGATCGATACGCTGGGCCGCTCGGTCAAAGCTGTGGTCGGCAAGACGCCGGCGCTTTCCACGTCCGGCGGCACGTCCGACGCCCGCTTCATCAAGGATTACTGCCCGGTGGTCGAGTTCGGGCTGATCGGCAAGACCATGCATATGGTCGACGAGCGCGTCGCGCTTGCCGATCTGGAGACGCTGACCCAAATCTACGAACGCTTCATCGACGACTGGTTCAAAAAAGGCGTTTCGTGACCATGCTTTCGGCGGACGAAACCTATGCTTCGCTGGCCGGCGCCTGGCGGCTGATGTTCGGCAAGGCCGACGGCCTGCGCCTGCTCGACCTTTCGGCGGACGGTTTTTGGAATTCCTTCTTCGCCATCATCGTGGCAGCGCCGGCGCTGATCGTGGGCTGGGTCGGGATCGCCAATGAGATCAGCGATCCGGATGCCTTTGCCGGGCGGTTCTCGATGTTGATCCGGCTGGCGGCGGTGGATATCGGCTCCTGGGTGCTGCCGCTGGTGGCGCTGGCGCTGATTGCGCCGCGCGCCGGCATCGGCGGCCGCTTCGTCCACTATGTCGTTGCCTCCAACTGGGCGTCGGCGATCATCGCCTGGCTCATGCTGCCCTCGGCGCTGCTCAGGCTGTTCCTGCCCTCCACCAGCGAGATCAGCAGCCTTGTCTCGCTGTTCCTGTTCGCGCTGTCGGCACTGCTGACATGGCGCATGACCAATGCGTCGATCGGCAAGGGCGCCGCCGTGGGCACTGCCGTCTTTGTCGGCATGTTCGTCGCCTCTCTGCTCGTCCTGTTCGGGCTGCAGGCTCTGCTCGGCATCGACATACCCAGCGACGCCGGAACCTAGATCAATGAAGTTCGGCGCGCCTTCGCCGTAGCCTTCCGGCCGGAATTGCATCAGATCTGAGAGACAGGAGCTTATCGCGCTCCTGCGATCCTGTCCTGGCGCCGCCGCCTGCCCCGGATCGTATCAGCAGTTCCCTTCACAAATCCGACCGGATGATCCGAAGGGCATTGACCCCGGGCGATATTCATCATCGCAGCTTCTTTCGCGAACAATCGCGCGCCGGACAATCCTCTTTCGGGTGTTTTGCGCTGGATCAATGGTCGAACCTTGGTCCCGGAGTAGATTCATCGTGACAAGATTGTCACAATTCTTCGATGTCTTTTCATAAGTCGGCTTATGATTTCGGAGACATTTCGGAAAAGGACGAACCGGCAATGAACGAGACCGCAAAGCTTCACGACAGGATGAATGGCTGACAAATGGAAAAGGTGGATGTCGTCGCCGCGCTCGGTCAATCGAAACTGCTCCTGCCGGGCCTGATAAAGGGCGCGCTCGCGGCCAATGACCGGTTGAAATTCGCGCTGACCGCACTGCAGGCCGCCGCTGCCCATGCCACCGACGGCGCGGCGCCGCTGGCCGATCTGCGCCGCGACTATGCCGCCGCGCATGTTAACGCGCCCTGGATGCTGGAGATGCAGGAAGCGGCCTGGTCGGAGGGCGGGAAGCTGCATCTTCCCGAGCTGCCTCGACTGGGCAAGCTGCTCGGCGATGACATCCGCCTGATGGCGCGCCCGCTGGAGAGCAGCGCGGATGCCGCCCACCTGGCGCTGATGGCGCGAGTCGACCACTGGTGCGATTGGCTGGACCGATTGAACGCGGGCGTGCTCGACGACGCCCAGATGGTCGCGCTGACCGGCGGCAGGCGCGGTGAGGACGATACATTCCACATTCTGGTAATGGATCTGCACAAGAGCCTGAACCGGATGGCGGCCGAGATGTCCGACGACACTGTCGACGGCGCCCATGTCTGGCAGCTCGATGCCGGCGACCGCCCCCGGGTCGCCGCGTTCATGCGCGGGCTGAACCGCACGCGGAAGCTCAAATTCGACCATCCCGGCCTCGACACCGCGGCGACCCGGGACGGAGCGCGGCTGCTCATCCAGAATGACATCGGCACCAACGACGCGCATGTGCTGGTGATCCAGATGGAAGGCCTTTCGATAACGCTCACCTATTCGGACCTGCACGAGCGGCGTTTCGCTTTCTTCCAGGAATCGCTGGCGGAAATCGGTGCGCAATGGTCGGGCGTCGGCGCGCGGCGCCACGCCGGGCTGAACGCAGGCGTCGACTATGTCGTCGGCACAGCCCGTTTCGATTGCGCCGATCTCGGTGCGGCGGACGCGGTGCTTGAGGGGCTGGGCTCACGCATCGTCTTCCTGATCGACTGGAACCGGGCGCGCAAGCGGTTGAACCGGCTGGTGGCCAAGCCGCTTTCCGTCGCGGTGCTGACCGAGACTGCCCATCGCGAGGCAGGCCACATGGGCTGGCTCATGGCCGGGGCCGAGCAACTGGTCTTCGACGCGATGGAAGCGCTGTCGCCGGACCACTTTCGCGTCGGCGACCGGCTGGACGGCGTGCTGGGCGAAGCCGAGGCGCGGGATTTCCTGACCTAAGCGCTGGTCCTTTCCTCCAATGCCATGCAGGCAGGCCAGACCGCCGCCCTGGTCGCCGACCAGATCCGGCTGCTTCTGTCGCGCCATGTCGGCCGCCACCGGGACGAATTCGCCTTGCTCGGTGAGCATGCCGCCTTCTGCCAAGCGCTGGCGGAAGGCATACGCGATGCGCTGGCCCATGGCCACGAAGCGGACGTCAAGGCGGCGCGAAAGCTCTCGGAGCGCGCCAAGGTCTGGGAGCGCAAGGCCGATCATCTGGTGATGCGCCTGCGCGACCAGGCCGGGCAACGCGCGCTGGCTGCCCTTCCTGCGGCTGATCGAATGCGCCGACGATGCGGCGGACGAGCTCGAGGAGGCCGTTTTCGTCCTGTCGCTGATCGCCGAGCACAACCATCACGGCTGGAACGACGAATTGCGCGCCGCGCTGCGCCGGCTGGCCGACAAGGTGCTCGACGCGGCACAGGATCACGTCAAGGCGCTTGCCGTTGCGCGCACGCTCAACGAAGCGAGTCTTGCCGAGGATCAGGATGAATTCCTGGCCGCCTGCTGGCGGGTGGTCAATGCCGAGAAGCTGTGCGACGCGCTGACTCGCGATGTCAGGCGGCTGTTCGTGCGCCATGTCTCGGACGCCGCCGCGCTCAGCCTCGGCACCGATTTCGCGGCCGCGCTGGAGGCATCCACCGACGCGCTGCTGCGCACGGGCTACGCAATGCGTGGCCTGGTGTTCACACG
Organism: Mesorhizobium sp. WSM4976; assembly: GCF_029625685.1. NCBI lineage: Bacteria > Pseudomonadati > Pseudomonadota > Alphaproteobacteria > Hyphomicrobiales > Phyllobacteriaceae > Mesorhizobium > Mesorhizobium sp. WSM4976. The sequence goes on along the minus strand of NZ_JARTVT010000024.1, from coordinate 44,280 downwards.
GGTCGGCGCGAACCATCAGGAGAGGCGGGCGTGAACGACACATCGATGGGCATTCCGGCTGAAGGGGCTGCTGGCCTCATCGTGCCCGGCGCGCCGCTCGCCAAGGCGGCCTCGCCCGAGACGATGGGCTTCAAGGCCTATAATCTCGCACGGATGGCGGCGCTTGGGTTGAACGTGCCGCCGGCTTTCGTGCTGGGCACCAGCCTCTGCGCCCATCCGGAGGCGGTTACGCCCGCGCTCTGGCGCGATGCGCTGACGCGGCTCGAAGCCGCGACCGGACTACGCTTCGGCGATCCGCGCCGGCCGCTCCTCCTGTCCGTCCGCTCCGGGGCGCCGGCGTCGATGCCGGGGATGATGGAGACACTGCTCAATATCGGCCTCACCGACGCGACGCTGCCGGGGCTGATCCGTTCGACCGGCAATCCGCGGCTGGCCTGGGACGCCTATCAGCGCTTAATAGCCGGCTATGGCGAGGTGGTGGCTGGCATCGAAGCGGCCGCGTTCGAGGCCGATCTCGGCCAGGTGCGCATGGGCGAGGATGAGCGCGCTCTGGACTTCGCCGCGCTGCGCGATCTCGCACAGCGGCATCTGGAAACCTACCGGCGGCTGACGAAGGAAGCCTTTCCACAGGACCCTGTCGCGCAGTTGCAGGCGGCGATCGCTGCGGTGTTCCGCTCCTGGTTGAGCGCCAAGGCGGTCGCCTATCGCGAGATGCGCGGATTGAGCCATGGCATGGGCACGGCGGTGACGGTCCAGCGGATGGTGTTCGGCAATGCGGGCGGGCTGTCCGGAGCCGGCGTCGGCTTCACCCGCAACCCCAGCGACGGTGATCCCGCCCCTTGGGTCGATTTCCTGTTCAACGCGCAGGGCGAGGACGTGGTCAGCGGCCGGCGGAGCGCACAGGGCCATGACCGGCTGGCCGCGATCGCTCCGCGCGTCTGGGAGGAGCTGGTCGAGGCGACGAAAGCACTTGAGCGGCATTTTGGCGACATGCAGGATTTCGAGTTCACAGTCGAGGACGGGAAGCTCTTCCTGCTGCAGACCCGCGAAGGCAAGCGTACGCCCCAGGCGGCCGCCCGCATCGCTCTCGACATGGCGGACGAGGGGCTGATCGACCGCGACACCGCGCGCAACCGCACCGCCGGCCTTGACGCGGCCGCGTTGACCACGCGCGTCATCGTGGCCGAGGACGGCGCGGCGGCAGCGACGCTCGGCCACGCCGCCACGGCCTCCAGCGGCGTCGCCAGCGGCGTGGTCGCGCTCAACGAGGAGCAGGTGGCGGCGGCCGAGGCGGCGCGAAAACCGGCGATCCTGGCGCGAGAGAACGCCGAGACGCATGACGTCGCGCTGATCGACCGCGTGCGGGGTCTGCTCACCCGGCACGGCGCGCGCACATCCCACGCGGCCGTGGTAGCGCGGCAGCTCGGCAAGGTCTGTCTTGTCGGCTGCGAGGCTATGCGCATCGACGAACCCGGCGGGCGGATCGGTTTCGGCGAGGAATGGCTAGACCCCGGGGCGGTGATCACGCTGGACGGCAACAGCGGCACGATCTTCGCTGGCGCGTCGCGCACCGCCGAGCAGGTGCCGACGGAGTTGTTGCGGCGGCTCGACCGCCTGCACGGGAAGACGGGATGACATTCTTGGGCCTCTGATGGCCAGCGTCCCGCTTGGTTCGGCCGACTGGTGCCTTCCGTCGAGTGCCCTGCTCAGGCCCAAGCTGTTCCGGACCGACGGCTCGGGATCATGTGCGGCTCTCTTCCGGATAATCGACGCCGACAAGAAAAAGCCCGTCCGACGGAGCCACCTGGCCGCAAGCGGCGCGATCGCGCGCTTCGAGCGCCGCCTTGAGATCGTCCGCGCCCCAGGAACCGTCACCGACGCGCCGCAAGGAGCCCACCATCGAGCGAACCTGGTTGTGCAGGAAGGAGCGTGCCGAGCTGCGCACCTCGATGAAATCGCCATTGCGGCCGACGTCGAGGCGGTCAAGCGTGCGGACCGGGCTTTCGGCCTGGCACTGGGTGGAGCGGAAGGTGGTGAAGTCATGCTTGCCGAGCAGCACTTTCGCCGCCTCGTGCATGGCATCGGCGTCGAGCCGCTTCGGCACCCACCAGACCTTGCCCTTTTCCAGCGCCGCCGGCGCGCGGCGGTTGAGGATGCGATAGAGATAGTGGCGGCCGGTGGCGGAAAAGCGCGCGTCGAAATCGTCGGGGACGATCGCCGCTTTCAGGATGACGACGCGCGCGCCGGCCGCCTGCAGATGGGCATTCACCGCGTCGCGCACCTTGTCGCCCGACCACGCCTTGGCGAGATCGACATGCGCCACCTGGGCAGTGGCGTGCACGCCGGCATCGGTGCGGCCGGCGGCCCGTATTCTTAGGCCTTCACCGCAGAACTTCTCGATCGCCTGCTCGATCGCCTGCTGCACCGTGGGCTGGTCGGCTTGATGCTGCCAGCCGGCGAACTGGCTGCCGTCATATTCGATATCGAGCCGAAAACGCGGCATGTTCAGACAATTACCGATGTCTGAGACGAGACCTTGTTTTCTCGGTGGAGCATGATCTTACCCGAAAACCGGTTCCCACTTTTCGGGATCATGCTCTAAGCGGCCAAAGCGGTGAAAGCCGAAGCGTATACCAGCCTGCCGGTCTCGGGCGCGTCGCCCCAGGCCAGCGCCTGCAGCGCCTCGCCCTGATACTCGCTGTCGAACCTTGCAGCGCGGGCATGGCTGTAGCCGAAGCGGCCGTAATAGGTCGGATCGCCGAGCACCACGGCCAACGTCTCGCCGGCTTCCTTGAGGCGGACATGCGCCTCAAGGATCAAGGCGCCGCCGATGCCTGTGCCGTGGAAGGAGGGCTCGACCGCCAGCGGCGCCAGCGCGACAGCCGCGAAACGCTTGCCGCCATTCTGGACGTAAAGCCTGGAAAACAGGATGTGGCCGACGACCTGGCCGTCTTCCTCTGCAACCAGCTCGACGACGGCGTCGCCGCCGGTGACCAGGGCGTCGACCAGCCCGGCTTCCGCCTGCTGGCCAAAGGCATGCTCTTCGACGAGGCGGATCGCCTCGCGATCCCGCGGCGTCGCCGCGCGTATCGACATCATGCTCATGTGAGTTTCGTTCCTTTTTCGATCTTGGCTCCGCGCAAAAACTCCTGCGCGGCGGCAGGCTTTCCGCCCGCCCGTTGAACTTCGACCAGCCTGACCGCGCCCGACCCGCAGGCGACCGTCAGCCGGTCATCGAGAATTCCTCCCGACTCGCCGACGCCATCAGAAAGCGTCGAGCGAAGCAGTTTCAGCCGCTCCATGCGGCCGCCAATTTCGACCTCGCACCACGCGCCCGGAAAGGGCGAGAGGCCGCGAATGTGATTGTGGACTTCGCCAGAAGGCCGCGTCCAATTTACGCGTGTCTCCGATTTATCGATCTTTCGGGCGTAGGTCACTCCTTCCGCCGCCTGCGGGGTAAATGTCAGACAATTTATCCCCAACTGCGCAAGCGCCTCGACCATCAGCGAAGCGCCCTGAACCATCAGGCGGTCATGCAATTCGCCGGCCGTGATATCGGGTGCGATGGCGCATTTTTCAACCAAAGCCACCGGCCCGGTATCGAGACCCTCTTCCATCTTCATGACCATCATGCCGGTTTCGCTGTCGCCGGCCATGATGGCGCGCTGGATCGGAGCAGCACCACGCCAGCGTGGCAAAAGCGAGGCATGTCCGTTGAGGCAGCCGAGCCGCGGGGCGTCCAAAACGGCTTTCGGCAACAGCAGTCCATAGGCGATAACCACGGCGACATCGGCTTGCAGGGCGGCGAAAGCCGCCTGCTCCGCCTCACTTTTGAGCGATGTCGGCGTGCGCACTTCGAGCCCCAGCCGCTCGGCCTCGCGATACACCGGGGACGGCGTCAACTCCAGCCCGCGGCGGCCGGCGGCGCGCGGCGGCTGTGTGTAGACGGCGGCGATCTGGTGGCCGGCCTCGGCGATGGCGCGCAAGGTCGGCACGGAAAAATCCGGCGTGCCCATGAAGATGACGCGAAGCGGCATGAGGTCCTGCGATCCTGTCTTGCGGTGGCTTCAGGTGCTCGCGCGGCCAAAAAGGCCCCTTAGCCCACCATCTTCCCCGGCGCCTTGTCCTTGGCGAGTTTCTTGAACTTCCTCACCACCATGTCGCGCTTCAGCTTCGAGATGTGGTCGATGAACAGCACGCCGTTGAGGTGATCGATCTCGTGCTGCAGGCAGGTGGCCATCAGGCCTTCCGCCTGCATCTCCTGCAATTTGCCGTCGCGGTCGAGATATTTCACCCGCACCGAGGCCGGGCGCTCGACCTCGGCGTAATAGTCGGGGATCGACAGGCAGCCTTCCTCATAGACGGAACGCTGATCGGAACTCTCGAGCACTTCCGGATTGATGAAGACATGCGGTTCGGGCGGCTCGCCTTCCTTGGCGAGATCGATGACCAGCAGCCGCCGCGGCTCGCCGACCTGGATTGCCGCAAGGCCGATGCCCGGCGCGTCATACATGGTCTCCAGCATGTCGTCGGCGAGCTTGCGCAGATCGGCGTCGACGCGCTCCACCGGCTTGGAAACCTGGCGCAGGATGGAATCGGGAAGAATGATGAGCGGCTTGATCGACATGGCGTCTCACCTAAGACTTCGCTTGAGAAGCGTCAACGGGGGCAGCCTTTCCCTGTTCACGTTTTGATCTGTGCCGGCGATGCGAATCGGTTATGCTGCGCGCATGAACGACGTGACCTCCATCCTTTCGCAACCGGTCGCGCGGCTCGGCGCCACCACGATCACGCTCGGCCAGGCGCTTGGTATCGTCGCTGTCCTGTTCGTCGTGCTGTTCGCCGCGCTCGTCATCGCCCTGTGGCGCGCGGCCAAGGCGCGCGCGGTTGCCGCTGTGGAAGCGGCCGACCAAGCCCGCGACACCGAGGCGCGGATGGCCGACATCATGCAGGCGCAGGCCGAGATGCAGGGGCGCATGGGCGCGATCGCCGACGTGTTCGGCGCCAGGCAGGCGGAGCTTACGCAATCGCTCGGGCAACGGCTCGACGCCATGACCGGCCGCATCGGCCAGACCATGGCCGAGCAGACCAAGTCGACGCATGAAAGCCTGGCCAAGCTGCAGGAGCGGCTTGCGGTGATCGATACCGCGCAGGGCAATATCCAGTCCCTGGCCGGGCAGGTCGTGCAGTTGCAGGCCATCCTCTCCAACAAGCAGACGCGTGGCGCCTTTGGCCAGTCGCGGATGGAGGCGATCGTCGCCGACGGGTTGCCGCACGGCGCCTACGAGTTCCAGGCCAGCCTCAGCAATGGCAGCCGGCCCGACTGCCTGGTGCGGATGCCCAACGGCGCGCCGATGCTCGCCATCGACGCCAAGTTCCCGCTGGAAGCGTGGAACGCCATCCGCGCCGCCGAGGGCGCCGACATGCAGAAGGTGGCGGCGCAGGCCTTCCGGCGCGACATTGAGGTGCATATCCGCGATATCGCGGAGAAATACCTGATCCAGGGCGAGACGCAGGACACTGCCTTCATGTTCGTGCCCTCCGAATCGGTGTTCGCGGAAATCCACGAGAATTTCGAGGCGGTGGTGCAGAAGGCGCACCGCGCCCGCGTCGTCATCGTCTCGCCTTCGCTGCTGATGTTGTCGATCCAGGTGATCCAGGCGATCCTCAAGGACGCCCGCATGCGCGAGCAGGCGCATTTGATCCAGGGCGAGGTCATCCGGCTGATGGAGGATGTGGCAAGGGTCGACGAACGGGTGCGCCGACTGCAGACGCATTTCGGCCAGGCGGCCAAGGACATCGACGACATCCTGGTGTCGACGTCGAAGGTCACCAAGCGCGGCCAGAAGATCGAGGCGCTGGAATTCGCCGAGGGCGAGAACGAGCAGCAGCGCCCGGCGAAGGCCGAAGGCGGCGCGCGGGTGGCCGATTCAAAGACGGGACAACTCAGGCTGCGGGTCGTCGAGGACGGCGACTGACCCCTACTGCTCCTCGATCGTCGTCATGCCTTCGAATTCTGGCAACCAATGCAGCGCCGAGCGGTGCCAGACCTGTCTTCTCGGAACGAGATCTTCGCGCTGGCGCGCTGTGCCGACCCTGATGCCATAGATTTTGGGTCCGTCGCCGGCTGAAGTTGCATAGAGGTGCGAGCCGCAGTCGCCGCAGAAGCCTTGCGCCCGCTTGGCGCCGCTCGATCCGGTCTTGATATAGACTTTCGGCGTGCCCTTGGTGATCCGGTAATGCTCTTCTGGCGCCCCCACAGTCACGCGAAAGGCTGTTCCCGTCAGCTGCTGGCAATCCGTGCAATGGCAGATTCCGGTCTTTTCCGGATCGACCTCTGCCTCATAGGTGATCGCGCCGCAGTGGCATCCGCCGTCGATCTTCATCGGCCTTCCTCCTTACGAAGTTCGTTGTGCTGCATTGAGCTTAGTCCTCGTCCGAAGCCTCGGCCATGGCCTTGCGCCGCTGCTCCCATGTGCCAGTCGCCTGCGGCTTGACGAATAGCCTGGAGATTTGCGGCATCTCCTTTTTGAGCCTTGCCTCCAGGCGCTCGACGCAGGCTTCGATCTCGGGCGCGGTGAGGTGATCCTCGAATTCGATGCTCAACCCCGCGACGATCTCTTCCGGTCCGATATGGACGCTGAGGATGCCGTTCGCCCGCTGCACCGCCGGATCCTGCTGGGCGATGGCCAAGACCTCCTTCTGAATCTCGGGTGACGCAGGCTCGCCGAGCAGCAGGCCCTTGCTCTCGCGTGCCAGGAAGATTGCGGTGGCGCCAAGGATGACGGCGATACCGATCGAGCCGACGCCATCGAGCTCCGGCATCTCCAGAAGTTGCGCCGAGAGGATACCGGCGAAGGCAACGATGAGGCCAAGCAATGCGGCGCTATCCTCGAACAGCACGGTGTAGACGCTCGGATCCTTGCTCGATTGTACGGCCTGCAGCCAGCCCCGCTTGCCTTTCTGCTGGCGAAACTCCCTCAGCGCCACCAGCCAGGAGCTGCCCTCAAACAGGAAGGACAGGCCGAGCACGATGTAGTTGACCTTGGCGTTGGCGACAGGTTCGGGCGCCATGATGTGGATGACGCCTTCGTAGAAGGAAACGCCGGCGCCGAGCGCGAACACCAGAAGCGCGACGATAAAGCTCCAGAAATAGAGCTCTCGTCCGTGGCCGAGCGGATGCGAGCGGTCGGGCGGCCGCGCGGCGCGGCGCATGCCATAGAGCAAGAGCCCGCCATTGCCGGTGTCGACCAGCGAATGTACGCCTTCCGACAGCATGGCGGACGAGCCGGTGAAGAATGCGGCCGCGAATTTGGTCGCCGCAATCGCCAGATTGCCGGCAAGCGCGGCGTAGATGACCATTTTCGAGCCGGCATGCCCTGCCATTGGCTTTTGACCTCTGTGCGACGCATCGAGCTTAGCGGGCCGCCCGCCGAAGCTCCACAGACAATGCGCCAGCAGGACCGAGGTTCAAGCCGGCCGCGGCGAAAGGAAAATCGGTTGACATCCAGCCGGGCGGCTTCGCGAAGCCGCACAGCCTCTTGCAGTCCGTCATTTCTGTTGTTTCACTCGGATTGCCCACAATCGGAGGAGCGAATCATGGCTAAAGGTGCGATGAAGGCGGGCAAGGAAGCCCGCAAGCCGAAGAAGGATGCCAAGAAGCCCGCCGCGGCCCCGGCTCCGAAGGCGCCGCCGGTCAAGGCGATGCGCATCAAGGAAAAGTAGGCGGCCGAATTCGGTCGATCCGGCTCCCTGCAGAATCTGAGCCGGCGGCATGAGAATGCTGCCGGTATTTTGTTGATCGCGGGACAGGCCACTCCCATATCGCAGGGCGAGGACGACCTCGCTTCGCCGAAAAACCGGCCGGGACGACCCGCCAGCCGAGCATCCCGACCGATGCCGGAATGACGGAGTGCGTTGATGTCGTGGATTTTTCTCTTCTTCGCCGGTCTGTTCGAGATCGGCTGGGCGATCGGCCTCAAATATACCGACGGCTTCTCCAGGCCGCTGCCGACCCTTCTCACCATCGCCTCGATGATCGTCAGCCTCGGCCTGCTCGGCCTGGCGCTAAAGACGCTGCCTGTCGGCACGGCCTATGCGGTATGGACCGGCATCGGCACCGTCGGCACGGCGCTGCTCGGCATCTGGCTGCTCGGCGAACCGGCAACCGCGGTGCGGCTCGCCTGCATCGGCCTGATCGTTTGCGGCATCGTTGGGCTGAAGCTCGTCGCTTAAGCGCAAACGCGTTCAGGGCCGCTTTCGGCGACCCTGGCTTACTTGTCCAGCAAACCCGAGCTAGAATTGCTCTAGCGGGCGGAGAAGCCCGGAGGCGTCCTGCCGACACGCGCCTTGCGGGCGGCGTAGCGTGCGTCACGCTTGGCCTTGCGCGCGGCCTCATCGGCAAGCTCGAGCGCGATGCGCTCTGCTTCCTCGGCCTCGCGGATTTTGGCCTCGGCCGCAGCGGCCTCTTCAGCGGCGATACGTGCCGCTTCAGCTGCTGCTTCACGTTCGGCCTTCTCGGCCGCTTCGCGCGCCAACTTTTCCTGCTTCAGCCTTGCCTTCTCCGCTTCGCGGATGGCGCGAGCCTCGAGGATCGCCTTGCGTTCGGCCTGGCGCGCCAGAACGACAGGATCATCCGCCGCCGGCTTTGCCTTGAAGCGCGCGAGCAGCGCCTTCTTTGCCTCGTTCGCGGCATTGCGCCGCTCGAAAATGTCTTTTTCCCTGTAGATAGCCAAGTGTACTTCCCTGCAGTCTATTCGCGACGCTTACATACGCGTGAAAGCGGCGAGTTCAAGCGCCAAAACGGTATGCCAGCCATGAAAAAACCGGGCTTGTTGCCGCAGGGATACGGCCCGGCACCATGCGATGGACTGTTCACCGATCGCGCCTCTGGCGGGCGGCAAGGCAGATCGTTACCTCTAGCGCCGACAAGCAACATCCATGAACGCCCTTAAAGCGCCTGCGATCTTTCAGATTCGCTCCATGCGCTTTAGGGTTTTCGATTTACGCATGTCTTTATCCCGAAACCGGTTCCCACTTTCGGGAGACATGCTTTAGGACACAACCAGATGGAACTCGGTCTCTACACTTTCGCTGATGTCAGCCCGGAGCCGGGTCCCGGCGCCATCGGCCCGCATGAGCGGCTGCGCAACCTCATCGAGGAAATCGAGCTGGCCGACCAGGTCGGCCTCGACGTGTTCGGGCTCGGCGAGCATCACCGCCCTGACTATGCCGCCTCCGCGCCCGTCGTGGCGCTTGCCGCCGCGGCTGATCGCACGAAGCGGATCCGCCTTAGCAGCGCGGTCACGGTGCTCTCCTCCGACGATCCGGTGCGCGTCTTCCAGCAATTCGCGACTCTCGACCTTCTGTCCAACGGCCGCGCCGAGATCATGGCCGGGCGCGGCTCCTTCATCGAATCCTTCCCGCTGTTCGGCTACAAGCTGGAAGACTATGACGAACTCTTCGCCGAGAAGCTCGACCTCTTGCTCGCCATCCGGGACCAGGTGAAGGTGACGTGGCAGGGCAAGCTGCGCGCGCCGATCAATGGCCGGGGCGTCTACCCGCGTCCGTTCCAGGAAAAGCTGCCGATCTGGATCGCCATCGGCGGCACGCCGCAATCCGCCGCCCGCGCCGGCGTGCTCGGCCTGCCGCTGGCCTTGGCCATCATCGGCGGCGAGCCGGCACGTTTCGCGCCGCTGTTCGATATCTATCGCGAGGCGGCGCGCCGCGCCGGCACCGATACGGCAACGCTTGCCACCAGCATCAACGTGCATGGCTTCATCGCCGAGACGACCGAGCAGGCGGCCAACGATTTCTACGAGCCGCAGGCCGAGGTGATGAACCGCATCGGGCGCGAGCGCGGCTGGGGCCCGACCTCGCGGGCGCATTTCGATCAGGCGCGGGGTCCCAATGGGGCCCTCTTCGTGGGTAACCCCGAGCAGGTGGCTGAAAAGATCGTCGCCCAGCACAGGATCTTCAACAACGACCGCTTCCTTCTGCAGATGGCGATCGGCACCATGCCGCACGCCAAGATCATGAAGGCGATCGAGCTCTACGGCACCAAGGTGGCGCCACTCGTGCGCTGGGAGACGGCCAAGGCGGCGCCAGCGCCGGCTGCCTGACGATCGGCCCGCTCGAAACCGGCTTCCGGATGCCGGGAAAGCCGGCTCTTGGAACCTTGCCCGGAACTCCCGCGTTTCGGGCACAGGCCCGCCATGCATTCATTGTCGGCTGGCGGCTTGCAAGGGAACCGATGGAAGCCGAACAGATCGCTTCGGGCGCAAGCGCTGCCGAAAGCCCTGACCCGCGTACCGATGCCAGGGCGGATATGCGCCTGATGCGGTCGCTGGTGATCGGGATCTTCATTCTGATGACGGCGGCGGCGCTTTACTTCGCCCGCGCCTTCTTCATGCCGGTGATGCTTGCCTTCCTGCTGGCGCTGACACTGACGCCGATCGTGCGCTTCCTAAGAAAACACGGGATTCCGGAGGTGGTCTCGGCAACGCTTTTGGTGCTGCTGTCGATCTTCATCTTCGCCGCCGCCGGCTATCTGCTCAGCGGACCGGTCATCGAGCTCATCAACAACTCCTATTCGATCGGCCAGCAGTTGACGGAACGGCTGGCGCCGTTCAAGCGGCCGCTCGAACGAATGATGGATCTCGCCCATCAACTGGAAGCGTTGACCGAGACCTCGCAGGAGCCCGGCCTGCAGCGGGTCGCGGTGGCGCCTTCCGGCATCCTCTCCACCGCCGCCAGCAACATCCTGGAAGCAGGCACCGCGATCACCATCGTCTTCGTGCTGTCGCTGTTCCTGCTCGCCTCCGGCACATTGTTCTACGAGAAGATCGTCCAATCCTTCGCCAGCATGACGCAGAAGAAGCGGGCGCTGCGCATCGTCTATGACGTCGAAAGCGAGATTTCGCACTATCTGCTCACGGTCTCCATCATCAATGTCAGTCTCGGCACGGTTATCGGGCTGGGTCTCTGGGGGCTCGGCATGCCCAACCCGCTGGTCTGGGGGGCGATGGCGGCCTTGCTCAATTTCCTGCCCTATGTCGGCGCGCTGATGACCATCCTGATCGTCGCGGTCATTGCGCTGATCAGCTTCGACACGATCGCCTACGCGCTCTTGGCGCCGGCATTCGTGGTGCTGTGCGACATCGTCGAAGGCCAGTTCGTGACGCCGATGGTGGTCGGGCGGCGCCTTGAGATCAACGCTGTTGCGATCTTCATCGCAATCGCCTTCTGGTCCTGGCTGTGGGGCTTCGTCGGCGCGCTGATGGCGGTGCCGATGCTGGTCGTCATCAAGGTTTTTTGCGATCATTTCGAAAGCTTGAGCCCGTTCGGCAATTTCCTGGCGGCGCAGCAAACGCCTGTCGTCGATGAAGCGCCGGCCGAGAACAACCACAATCAAGCGGCTTGAGGCTGGCCCAATCTCAAACCTCGCTCATTGTTTGCGGCACCGGTGACCAGTGCCTATATCGGACCGGTCAAGCCGGACCCGTCCTGAATGAGCGACTTCGATCTCGATGGCTATTTTGCCCGCATCGGTTACGGCGGGCCGACCGACGCTTCGCTGGCCACGCTTCAGGCGCTGCACGCCGCGCATCCGCGGGCGATCCCGTTCGAGAACATCGATGCCTTGATGGGCGTTTCCGTCGGCCTCGACGTCGCTTCACTGCAGGAAAAGATTTTTCGCCAGGGCCGTGGCGGCTATTGCTTCGAGCACAATCTCGTCTTCATGCACGCGCTTGGCGCTCTGGGCTTCACAGTCAACGGGCTTGCCGCCCGCGTGCTGTGGGGCCAGCCGGAAGACGCCATCACGGCGCGCAGCCATATGCTGCTGCGCATCGAGCTCGGCGGCCGCACTCACATTGCCGATGTCGGCTTCGGCGGCCTGACGCTGACGGCGCCGCTGCTTGTGGAAGCCGGGCTGGAGCAGCAGACGCCCCACGAGACCTTCCGCCTCGTCAAGACCGGTGACCAGTTCCGCCTGCAGGCCAATATCGGCGAGGACTGGCGCACGCTCTACCGTTTCGACATGACCCAGGCCTATGAAGTCGACTACCGCGTCGCCAGTCATTTCCTGTCGACGCATCCGAGCTCGCATTTCCTGTCGACGCTGGTCGCGGCGCTCGCTTTGCCCGACCGGCGCTATGCGCTGCGCAACAACCGCCTGTCGTCGCATCATGCCGGCGGCCGCAGCGAGCAGCGCGAGATCGCGACGGCCGCCGAGCTCGCCGACGTGCTGGAGAACCAGCTCGCCATCGTCATTCCCAACCGCGCCGCCTTCGAGGCGAGGCTCAGGGAAAAACGCGTCGTGGAGACCTGACCAATGACCGCCCTTTCGGTTCTCGACCTGTCGCCGATCACGCAAGGCAGCACCGCCTCGCAGTCGCTTGCCAATTCGCTCGACCTTGCCCGCCATGCCGAGCGACTGGGCTACAGGCGCTACTGGCTGGCCGAGCACCACAACATGCCGGGCATCGCAAGTGCGGCGACATCCGTCGTGATCGCGCATGTCGCAGGCGGCACCAAGACGATCCGCGTCGGCGCCGGCGGCATCATGCTGCCTAACCATGCACCGCTGGTGATCGCCGAGCAATTCGGCACGCTGGCAGCACTTTTTCCCGGCCGCATCGACCTTGGCCTCGGCCGCGCGCCGGGCACCGACATGCTGACCGCGCGGGCGCTGCGCCGCAACCTCGAAAGCGCAGACAACTTCCCGCAGGATGTGGTCGAGCTGATGGGCTATTTCCAGCCGGCCGATGAAGGCCAGCGCATCCGCGCCGTGCCGGGCGAAGGCCAGACGGTGCCGGTCTGGATCCTCGGCTCCAGCCTTTATGGCGCGCAGCTCGCAGCACTTCTCGGCCTGCCCTACGCCTTCGCCTCGCATTTCGCGCCGGCCGAGCTGGACCACGCGCTGGAGGTTTATCGCACGCGCTTCCAGCCGTCGGCTGAGCTGGAAAAGCCCTATGTCATGCTCGGCCTCAATGTCTCCGCCGCGCCGACGGACGCCGAGGCGAAGCTGTTGTTCAGCTCGCTGCAGCAGGCCTTCGTCAATCTGCGCAGCGGCAGGCCCGGGCAATTGCCACCGCCGGTCGAGAATTACGACCGCGATCTCGACCCCATGGCGAAGAGCATGCTTGCCCAGGCGCTGTCCTGCGCCGTCGTCGGTTCGCCGGAGACGGTGCGCCAGGGCATCGACGCTTTCATCCGCCGTACCGGCGCCGACGAATTGATGGTGACGGCGCAGATCTTCGATCACGCGGCGCGCGTGCGCTCCTACGAGATTCTCGCCGAGGTGCACAAATCGATGGCGAAGGCGGCGTGATGTCGGCAGCTTTTGCCTGACATACTCCTCTGCTAACGCGTCTCTCGTCTTTTATTTCAACGCAATTCCCTCGGAAAACCGCTTCACACTTTTCCTGGAATTGCTCCAGCGCGAGACCTGCCCGTGACCCATGACATCGACGACCGCATGCATTTCGCCATCGACCTAGCGCGGCGCGCCGGCGAGCTGGGGTTGAAATATTTCCGCGACCTCGACAATCTGACGGTCGAGAGCAAGGGTCATCAGGACCTGGTTTCGGAAGCCGATCGCGAGGTCGAGCTGTTCATCCGCGCGGCCATCGACGCAGCCTATCCGGACGACGGCATCGTCGGCGAGGAGCACGCGGCGGTGACCGGAACAACCGGCCATGTCTGGGTGATCGACCCGATCGACGGCACCGCCAATTTCGTGCGCGGCATTCCCGCCTGGTGCGTGGTGATCGCCTGCGCCCGAGATGGCGAGACGGTGGTCGGCGTCATCCACGAGCCTTCGACCGGCGAGACATTCTACGGCCGCCTGGGCGGCGGCGCCTTCCTCAACGGCAAGCCGATCCAGGCCAGCAATGCGGCGTCGCTTTCCGAGGGCGCGGTCGGCACCGGGCTTTCCAACCGCGCCTCGACTGGGAATGTCGTCACTCTCATCGGCCTGATCATGGCCCAGGGCGGCGTCTTCTACCGCAATGCTTCGGGGGCGCTGATGCTTGCCTATGCGGCGTCCGGCCGGCTGCTCGGCTATGTCGAGGAGCACATGAACGCCTGGGACTGCCTCGCCGGCATGCTGCTGGTCGAAGAGGCCGGCGGCACGGTGCTCAAGGCCGATCCGAAGACGGTGGTCGGCCAGGGCACACAGGTAATCACCGGCGGCAGCCATATCTTCCCGAAATTGCAGGCGCTGTGCGCGGAGGCCTTCGAACCTAAGCGCTGACGCTCTGCGCGAGCGCGCCCAGCGGCCGGCAGGAATTGCGGATCATCAGCCGGCCCTTCAGCACCAGCTTGCGCGGCGGCGCGTCGCGATTGCCGGCCAGCCGGTCGAGCAGGAGGTTTGCCGCCTGCTCGCCGATCGCCTGCACCGGCTGCGCCACGGTGGTGAGCTGCGGCACGAACACGTCGGACCAGGGAAAATCGTCGAAGCAGGCGACCGAGATGTCTTCGGGGCAGCTGAGGCCGATGTCGCGGATCGCCTTCATGGTGCCGATCACCATGGGGTTGTTGGCCGAGAAGATCGCGCTCGGCCGGTCGTGCAGCGACAAGAGCTGCATTGTGGCGTTGTAGCCGTCGATCTCGTGGAAATTGCCGGAGCGTATGAGCTCCTCCGCCACCGGCAGGCCGGCCGCCTGCAGCGCCTCGCGGTAGCCGATCATGCGGTCGTGCATGGGAGAGATGTCGGAGGTGCCGGTGATGTAGCCGATGCGCCGGTGGCCGAGATGGATGAGATAGGTGACGGCGTCGAACACGGCGCGCCGGTTGTCCAGCACCACCGCATCGGTGTCGACGCCTTCGCAGAGGCGGTCGAGCAGCACCACCGGCACATTGGCGTCCTCGACAATGCCCTTCAGAAGGCCGCCGTCGCCGACACGCGCCACGATCAGCCCGTCGATCATGCGGTCGAGCAGCAGGCGGATCTGCTCGTCCTGCGTGTTCAGGTCCTCGTCGGTGCAGCACAGCATGACGGCATAGCCAGCGCGGTCGAAAGCCTGCTGGATGACCGAGACGACATCGGTGAAGAACGGATTGGTGATGTGCGGCACGGTGAGGCCGATGGTGCGCGTGGTGCCCATCTTCAGGCTACGTGCAATGGCATTGCGCTTGTAGCCGATGTCGCGGATCGCTTGCTCGATGCGCTGGGTCAACTCGGGACTGACGGTGGCGGTGCCGTTGAGCAACGCCGACACGGTGGCCACCGACACACGCGCCGCCTCGGCTACGTGCAGCATGGTCGGCGCCGTGGATTTCCGCTGCTTTTTCCGTCCTGACGCCGTCATTATCGAAACGTTTAGCCTCCCTCATTTAGCCAAACCTACGTAAACCAAGCGTTTTCCGCAAGAATTGAAATGCATCAATCCTGAGCAGCCAGATAGCCGCTTGACACGTTCGAAACGTTTAGATTAGCGTTCAGGCATCGAAGACGACGGAGGGAGGCCGTCCTTTGTCATGCAGCAGCGCGCGGATTCCATAACGACTGGCAATGCGGCCACCGACGGTTCCGCCGTCCTGAGCGCGACCGGCATTTCCAAGCGGTTTGGCGGTATCACCGCGCTGTCGGATGTGAGCCTGGACCTCAGGCCCGGCGAAGTGCATGCGCTGATGGGCGAGAACGGCGCTGGCAAGTCGACGCTGATGAAGATCTTCTCGGGCGTCTATACCGACTACGAAGGCACTGTCGCCATCGACGGCCAGGCGGTCCGTTTCGCCGGCGTGCGCGACGCCGAGGATGCCGGCATCGCCATCATCCACCAGGAACTCAACCTCGTCCCCGAGCTCAGCGTCGCCGACAATATATTCCTCGGCCGCGAAAAGCTGATCGCCGGGGTGGTCGTCGACCGTAAGGCGAGCAGCCGCGCGGCTAAAGCGCTGCTTGAGCGGCTCGGCATCGAGCTCGATCCGGAAGCGCGCGTCGGCAGGCTCAGGGTCGGCGAGCAGCAGCTGGTGGAGATCGCCAAGGCGCTGTCGAAGTCGGCGCGCATCCTGATCATGGACGAGCCGACCTCGGCGCTGTCGCCGGCCGAATGCGAGCGGCTGTTCCGCATCATCCGCCAGCTCGCGGCAAGCGGCGTCGCCATCGTCTACATCTCGCACCGCATCGACGAGGTCATGCATCTGGCAAGCCGGGTGACAGTGCTGCGCGATGGACGCCATGTGTTGACGCGGAACATGGCAGGAGTGAACGAAGACGCCATCATCTCGGCCATGGTCGGGCGCGACCTCCTGGCGTCCTCCGACCACGAACGCGGCCCCGGTGGCAAGGCTGCGCTCTCGGTCAGGGACCTGTCGCTGTCCAAGCCCGACCGGCATGGCTGGCACACGGTGATCGAGGGCGTGAGTTTCGACCTTTGCGCGAGCGAAATCCTCGGCATAGGCGGGCTGCTGGGTTCCGGCCGCACCGAAATCCTGGAAGCGATCTTCGGCTCCAGCGACGGCCGCACCGGCGGCGAGATCAAGCTCGACGGCGCGCCGGTCGAGATCGGCTCGCCACGCGAGGCCCGCCAGCTGGGCATTGCTTTGGTCACCGAGGACCGCAAGACGCAAGGCCTGCATCTCACGGCCTCGATCACCGACAATGTCGCGCTGCCGCTGGTCGGCGCGCTGGCGCGCTTCGGGCTGCGCTCGCGTTCGGGCGAGCAGGGCCTGGCGCGTGAAGCGGTGAACGCGCTCGGCATACGCTGCGAAAGCATCGAGCAGGCCGCGGGCACGCTGTCGGGCGGCAACCAGCAGAAGGTGGTGATCGGCAAATGGCTGGCGACGCGGCCGCGCGTGCTCCTGCTCGACGAGCCGACGCGCGGCATCGATGTCGGCGCCAAGCGCGAGATCTACGACCTCATCTTCAAGCTCGCCGGCGACGGGCTGGCGATCGCCGTGATCAGCTCCGAACTGCCCGAGCTCCTGCATCTGGCCGACCGCATCCTGGTCATGGCGGAGGGCCGCCAGCGCGGGATCCTGTCGCGCACTGAAGCCAGCGAGGAGGCGATCATGCGGCTTGCCGCGCCGCGACGTACTACGAGACCTGCCGCATGAGCCTCATCAGCCTTGTCTCCCGCACCAAGCTTTACTGGGGGCTGATCGCCATCTTCCTGATCGGCGTGTTCGGCTCGCCGATCAGTTCCAAGGGCAACAACATCTTCCTGTCCTACGGCAACCTGCTCGACGTGCTGCGCCAGGTGTCGACCACCGGCCTCATCGCCACCGGCATGACGGCGGTGATCCTGACCGGCGGCATCGATCTGTCCGTCGGCTCGCTGATGGCGATCTGCTCGGTCGTTTGCGCCATGCTTCTCACCGTGCCGGGCGTCACGCCGTCGGCGGCGCTCGGCGTGCCGACGACCGCGCTGGTCGCCTTGTGCCTCGGCGCGCTCGTCACCCGCTTCATCCTGCTCAACATCCAGAAATCTCGCGCCGGCGCGGACGCCGGGCGCGACGTGCGGCTGGACACGACGCGAGGGCTGATCATTCCGGGCGTCGTCGGCGTGATCCTGTGCTGCCTCTCGCTGTGGTATCTGCTGCCGCAGGTCGAGACCAAGTTCGGCGTGCTCGGCGTGCTTCTGGTCGCGCCTTGCGTCGGCCTGCTGTTCGGCACCGTCAACGGCTTCATCATCGTCGCCGGCCGCCTGCAGCCCTTCATCGTGACGCTTGCGATGATGGTGACGGCGCTCGGCATCGCCAGGTTGACCGCCGGCCAGAACAATGCCGTGCTGCCGGTCTATACCGGATCCAACGCCACGGAAGAGTTCGAGATCCTGCGCTCGCTGGTGTTCGGCGTCGTGCCTATGCCGGGCCTGTTCTTCCTCGGTGCGGTCGTGATCTATGGCGCGGTGCTGCGCTTCACGCCTTTCGGCCGCTATGTCTACGCCATCGGCGGCAACGAGGAGGCGGCCAGGCTTTCCGGCATCGCTGCCGGGCGCGTCAAGATCGCCACCTATGCCGTGTCCGGCCTGCTCGCCGGCATCGCGGCGGTGCTTTACGTGGCGCAATACCGGCAGGGCAAGCCGGATGCCGGCGCCGGGCTCGAGCTCGACGCCATCGCCGCCGTGGTCATCGGCGGCACCAGCCTGATGGGCGGACGCGGCAGCCTGATCGGCACCTTCTGCGGCGTGCTGATCTTCGGCCTGCTGTCGAACATCCTGCAGCTGCACAACATCAATTCCAACCTTCAGCTGGTGCTGAAGGGGGCGATCATCATCGGCACCGTGCTCGTGCAGGAGCGCAACGCCGGCGACATCTTAAGTTATCTGCGCCTGCCCGGCGTACGGGCCGCGCAAAAGGAAACGGCCGCGGCCAAGCGGCCGTCACAGGAGACCTCGTCTCTATAATCCGGAGGAAACAGGACCATGAAACGACGTGACATGCTGAAGCTCGCCACCTTCGCGGCGGCACTTCTGACGACCACCGCTCTCTTTTCCAGTGACCACGCCATTGCCCAAAACAAGAAGTGGAAGATCGGCTTCTCGCAGGTGACGACCATCGAACCCTGGCGCGCCCAGTTCAACAAGGACATCATCGCGGAGGCCGCCAAGCATCCGGAAGTCGAACTGATCATCACCGACGGTGAGGACAAGACCGAGAAGCAGGTGGCCGACGTCGAGAACCTGATCCGCCAGGAGGTCGACGCGCTTCTGGTGTCGCCCAAGGAATCGGCCGGCCTCACCGGCGTCGTGCAGCAGGCGATCGACGCCAAGATCCCGGTCTTCGTGCTCGACCGCAATGTCGACACCAAGGACTACACGCAGTTCGTGGGCGGCGACAACAAGCTGATCGGCCGCGCGGCCGGCGAATACGCGGTCGAGCTCCTGGGCGGCAAGGGCAAGGCCGCCGGCAACGTCGTCGAGATCTGGGGCGGCATGGGCACGCAGCCGGCGCATGACCGCCATGACGGCTTCCATGAATTCACCGACAAGGAGCCGGGCATCAAGTATCTGCTCGACCAGCAGTCGGGCGACTGGAAGCAGGACCAGGCCTACAACATCATGGCCAACGCGCTGAAGACCAACGAGAAGATCGACCTCGTCTACGGCCACAACGATCCGATGGCCTATGGGGCCTATCTGGCGGCCAAGGATGTCGGGCGCGAGAAGGACATGAAGTTCATCGGCATCGACGGCCTGCCCAATGAGGGCGTGCAGATGGTGAACAAGGGCGAGCTGACCGCGACCTTCACCTACGTCACGCCGGGCGCCGAGGGCCTGCGCCAGGCGATCAAGTTCCTGAACGGCGAGAAGGTCGAGAAGACCATCACGCTGCCTACGGAAAGGATCACCAAGGAGAACGCCGCCAAGATCCTCAAGGACAACGGGCTCTGAGCTCCGGATACCCTGCCGGGCCACCCGCCCGGCAGGGTATAGCTCGAGCGCCCGGCGCTCCTCAGCCCTGCCGCCGGATGCGCGTAGCGTCGCCGCGACGCCGATTTTCCAGCCTTTCGCGACCGAAAGTCACGCCCGCCGAGGCGAGCGTTGCCCTCGCCGGATGACGGTTCCAAGCGCCGCCAGCGGCACCATGTCTAAAAAAGCCAGCCGGAACAATGCGATAGCGCGAGCTCGCGCCGAGCGTGCCGCAACGCGCGGCGGATCGCTGCCAAAGCCTTGCCGGGACAACGAACAGCTTGCGCAGAATGCTTGCGCCCCGTATCGGCTGTTCTTATATACGCCCCAGCCGTCCGGGCCTTCGCGAACCGGTGACCTTGACGGAATTTCTTGTGAACAGGGGCTTTCGTCGGAACGCCTTTTGAAGGGTCCTGAAAGCCTGCTTAGAGGAGAGACTAGAACAATGGCAAAAGTTATCGGTATCGATCTCGGCACCACCAACTCCTGCATCGCCATCATGGATGGCAAGGACCCCAAGGTGATTGAGAACGCTGAGGGCGCGCGCACCACGCCTTCCATCGTCGCCATCTCGAATGACGGCGAACGCCTCGTCGGCCAGCCGGCCAAGCGCCAGGCGGTCACCAATCCTGAAAACACCATCTTCGCGGTCAAGCGCCTGATCGGCCGCCGCTATGACGACCCGGTGACGGAGAAGGACAAGAAGCTTGTCCCCTACAAGATCGTCAAGGGCGACAATGGCGACGCCTGGGTCGAGGCCGGCGGCAAGAAGCAGTCGCCCAGCCAGATCTCGGCAATGATCCTGCAGAAGATGAAGGAGACGGCGGAAGCCTATCTCGGCGAGAAGGTCGAGAAGGCGGTCATCACCGTTCCGGCCTATTTCAACGACGCCCAGCGCCAGGCGACCAAGGACGCCGGCAGGATCGCCGGCCTCGAGGTGCTGCGCATCATCAACGAGCCCACGGCCGCGGCCCTCGCCTACGGCCTGGAAAAGAAGGACGGCAAGACCATCGCCGTCTATGATCTTGGCGGCGGCACCTTCGATATTTCGGTCCTGGAAATCGGCGACGGCGTCTTCGAGGTGAAGTCGACCAATGGCGACACCTTCCTCGGCGGCGAGGACTTCGACATGCGGCTCGTCGAATATCTGGCGGCCGAGTTCAAGAAGGAACAGGGCATCGACCTCAAGGCCGACAAGCTCGCGCTACAGCGCCTCAAGGAAGCGGCCGAAAAGGCCAAGATCGAGCTGTCGTCGACGACGCAGACCGAGATCAACTTGCCCTTCATCACCGCCGACGCCACCGGCCCGAAGCACCTGACGATGAAGCTCACCCGGGCGAAGTTCGAAAGCCTGGTGGAGGACCTCGTGCAGCGCACGATCGAGCCCTGCAAGGCGGCGCTCAAGGACGCCGGCCTGAAGGCGGGCGAGATCGACGAAGTGGTGCTGGTCGGCGGCATGACCCGCATGCCCAAGATCCAGGAGATCGTGAAGCAGTTCTTCGGCAAGGAGCCGCACAAGGGCGTCAACCCGGATGAGGTCGTCGCGCTCGGCGCCGCCATCCAGGCCGGCGTGCTGCAGGGCGACGTCAAGGACGTGCTCTTGCTCGACGTGACGCCGCTGTCGCTGGGCATCGAGACGCTGGGTGGCGTGTTCACCCGACTGATCGAGCGCAACACGACGATCCCGACCAAGAAGAGCCAGACCTTCTCTACCGCCGAGGATTCGCAATCGGCGGTGACGATCCGCGTCTTCCAGGGCGAGCGCGAAATGGCGGCCGACAACAAGCTGCTCGGCCAGTTCGACCTGGTCGGCATCCCACCGGCCCCGCGCGGCGTGCCGCAGATCGAGGTCACGTTCGACATCGACGCCAACGGCATCGTCAACGTCTCGGCCAAGGACAAGGGCACCGGCAAGGAGCACCAGATCCGCATCCAGGCTTCGGGCGGCCTGTCCGACGCCGACATCGAGAAGATGGTGAAGGACGCCGAGGCCAATGCCGACGCCGACAAGAAGCGCCGTGCCCTCGTCGAAGCCCGCAACCAGGCCGAGGCGCTGGTGCACTCGTCCGAGAAGTCGCTGAAGGACTATGGCGACAAGGTCTCGGAGGCTGACCGCACCGCGATCTCCGACGCCATTGCCGCGCTGAAGACCGCCGCCGAAGGCGACGACCCGGCTGCTATCGAGGCCAAGTCGCAGTCGCTCGCCGAAGTGTCGATGAAGCTCGGCCAGGCCATGTACGAGGCCTCGCAGAAGGAAGCGGCCGAAGCCGATGCCAAGGCGGATGCCGCCAAGGATTCGGACGTGGTCGACGCCGACTTCGAGGAAATCAACGAAGACGACGACAAGAAGAAGTCGGCTTGAGCCGGCTGACGGCAGAACATGCGAAAAGCCCGGCGCAAGCCGGGCTTTTTTGCAACCCCAATCGAAAAAGTGACGAAAAACCCGGAGTGGCCCCGGCTTGGTACTAGCATCCGGGAAACATCGCTCCTAAATCCAAGGCCATGCCGGCAGACGTCGCCAACAATGCTTGAAGACATTGAGCATCCGGACAGCGGGAAAAAATGAAAGCTGATTTCTACGAAACGCTGGGCGTGCAAAAAGGCGCCGACGAGAAGGAACTCAAGAGCGCTTTCCGCAAGCTCGCCATGCAGTTCCATCCCGACCGCAACCCCGGCGACCATGCCTGCGAGCACAAGTTCAAGGAAATCAACGAGGCTTACGAGACGCTGAAGGACCCGCAGAAGCGCGCCGCCTATGATCGCTTCGGCCACGCCGCCTTCGAGGGCGGCATGAACGGCGCGGCGCACGGTTTTGGCGCCGGCGGTTTCGCGGACATCTTCGAGGACATCTTCGGCGACATGATGGGCGGCCGCCAGCGCCGCTCGTCGGGCGGCCGCGAGCGCGGCGCCGACTTGCGCTACAACATGGAAATCACGCTGGAAGAGGCTTTTTCCGGCAAGACCGCGCAGATCCACGTGCCGGCTTCGATCTCCTGCTCGGAATGCTCCGGCAGCGGCGCCAAGCCCGGCACGCAGCCGGTGACCTGCTCGATGTGCCACGGCCACGGCAAGGTGCGCGCCACGCAAGGCTTCTTCTCGATCGAGCGGACCTGCCCGCAATGCCAGGGCCGCGGCCAGACGATCAAGGACCCTTGCCCAAAATGCGCCGGCCAGGGCCGCGTCACCGAGGAGCGCTCGCTGTCGGTCAACATCCCGGCCGGCATCGAGGACGGCACCCGCATCCGGCTTGCCAACGAGGGCGAGGCAGGCCTGCGCGGCGGACCGTCCGGCGACCTCTACATCTTCCTTGCGGTGAAGCCGCACGAATTCTTCCAGCGCGACGGCGCTGATCTCTATTGCAAGGTTCCCATCTCGATGACGACGGCCGCCCTTGGCGGCTCCTTCGAGGTCACCACGCTGGACGGCACGCAGACCAAGGTGAAAGTGCCGGAAGGCACCCAGAACGGTCGCCAGTTCCGCTTGAAGGGCAAGGGCATGCCGGTGCTGCGCCAGCCCAATGTCGGCGACCTTTACATCCAGACGGCGGTCGAGACGCCGCAGAACCTGACGCGCCGTCAGCGCGAATTGCTGGAAGAGTTCGAGCAGCTCTCCTCGAAGGACAATTCGCCCCAGTCGAGTGGCTTTTTCGCACGCATGAAGGACTTCTTCGAGTCGTTTGGCGAAAGCTGACCGCCATAGTCCCGCGTTTCGCACCAGCATTTGGAACAGCGATCCGCTTCCCAAGCGTCATCAACATCTTATGCCAGCTTGACGCCTTGCCTTGTCCCACCCACCTGCTAAGTAGCGGATCGGGGGACGAGCATTGAGGAGAACTCGGATGGCACGTAGTCCCGGATTGCGCAAAGCGCTGGCGGAAAAATTCGACGACGAGCTGAAGTTCTTCAAAGGTTGGATCGACAAGCCGAAAACGGTCGGCTCGATCGTTCCCACCAGTTCCATCACCGCCCGCAAGATGGCCTCGATCGTCAATCCGAGATCGGGCCTGCCCGTGCTTGAAGTGGGGCCCGGCACCGGCGTCATCACCCGCGCCATCCTCGCCCAGGGCGTGAAGCCCGAAAACCTCTACGCGGTCGAATATTCGACCGACTTCGTGCGTCACCTGCGTGGGCTCTATCCGGGCGTCAACGTGATCGAGGGCGATGCCTTCAATCTCGATGCCACGCTCGGCGAAAAGCGCGACATGGTGTTCGATTCGGTCGTCTCCGGCGTGCCCTTGCTCAATTTCCCGGTCGCCCAGCGCATCGCCTATATCGAGAGCCTGCTCGACCGCATCCCGCATGGACGGCCGATCGTGCAGCTGACCTATGGCCCACTGTCGCCGATCCCGGCCGGGCGCGGCGACTATACGGTCGAGCATTTCGATTTCATCTTCCGCAACATCCCACCGACGCAGCTGTGGATTTATCGGCGGCCGTCGCACTAGGGATAAGGGAGTATGGGAGTAACGCAGTGGGGGAATAGGAAATGAACGGTTCAGCATCCGCACTATCCTACTGCCCTATTCCCTTACTCCCCTACTCCCTTAGCGAAGCAGGCCAATGGCAATAATCCCACGAATCCTCGTCTTCGCAGGTTCGGTCCGGACCGGCGCCTATAGCGGCCGGACCGCCGATGTGGCGCAGAAGAAACTGGCCATGCAGGGCGCCGAGGTAACGCGCATCTCGCTCGGCGACTATCCGCTGCCGATCATGGACGAGGACCTTGAAAAGGAAAAAGGCATCCCCGAGAGCGCCATCAAGCTCGGCCATCAGATCGCGGCGCATGACGGGCTGCTGATCGCGACGCCCGAATATAACGGCTCGATCCCGCCGCTGCTCAAGAACGCGATCGACTGGGTGAGCCGGATACGGCGTGAAGGCAGCCGAACATTCAGGCCGCTCTACGGCAAACCCGTCGCTCTCTGCTCGTCCTCCGAGGGCACGTTTGCCGGCATACGCTGCATCAACCATCTGCGCGCGGTGCTGGTGCGCTGCCAGATGGAGGTGATCACGCCCGAATGCTCGGTTTCCGAGGCCGACGAAGCCTTCGCCGAGGACGGACAATTCAGGGACGCCAGACTGCACCAATCGATGGAGCGCCTATGCCGTACACTGATGGAAACCTCGCGCATGCTGTCCACCCGGATCGAGGCGTGATCAATTTCGCGGAGGCCGACACGATGCGGGCCAAATCCATGCAAGAAAGGCTGATCGTGGGGCTCGACCTGCCGACGCTGAAAGAGGCGGAGCGAGCCGTGCAGGAACTCGAAGGCGCCGTTTCCTTCTACAAGATCGGCTATCAGCTTGCCTTCGCCGGCGGGCTGGACTTCGCGCGGGAACTGGCCAGCGGCGGCACGAGAGTGTTCCTCGACATGAAGCTGCTCGACATCGACAACACGGTGGCCAAGGGCGTCGAGAACATCGTCAAGATGGGCGTGACGATGTTGACGCTGCATGCCTACCCCAAAACCATGAGAGCGGCGGTCGAGGCGGCCAAGGGCAGCGAGCTCTGCCTGCTTGGCGTGACGGTGCTGACCTCAATGGACAAGCAGGACATGATCGACGCCGGCTATGAATACGATCCGCACACGCTGGTGCTCAGGCGCTCCGAACAGGCGCTGCATGCCGGCATGGGCGGCATCGTCTGCTCGGCGGAGGAGGCCGAAGCGGTGCGCCGTATCGTCGGCCCCGACCTGGCGGTGGTGACGCCCGGCATACGCCCGTCGGGCAGCGACCATGGCGACCAGAAACGCGTGGTGACGCCGGCGCAGGCCATTCGCAACGGCTCCAGCCACCTCGTCGTCGGCCGGCCGATCGTCGCCGCGCCGGACCGCCGCGCCGCGGCCGAAGCGATACTCGCCGAAATGCAGTCGGCCTGAGGACCGGTTCGCTCGGGCACAAACAGGAGAGAAAGAATGCCAAAGGGATATTGGATCGCCCATGTCGATGTGCGCGACGCCGAGGGGTACAAGGATTATGTCGCCGCCGCGAAGCTCGCCTTCGACCGCTTCGGCGCGAAGTTCCTGGCGCGCGGCGGCGCGCATGAAAAAGTCGAAGGGCCGGGGCGCGCCCGCAACGTCATCATCGAGTTCGATTCACTGGCGTCGGCGCATGATTGCTACCACTCGCCGGAATATCAGCGCGCCGTCGCCATCCGTCAGAAAGTGGCCGATGGCGAGATCGTGCTGGTGGAAGGTATTTAAGAAACAAACCTGTTGGCCGCCGTCTGCGCCATCGCATCGGCAAGGCTCATGTCCCACTGCCTGCGGCAATAGTCGCGAAAATCGAAGCAGGGCAGGCCGGGGCAGACTTCGAACTCGATGAGGTGCACGGTGTCGTCGGCCTCAACCCGGAAGTCGACGGAGAAGACATCTTTCAGGCCGAGACCGCTGATCAACTTTTGCGCAATGGCGCGGATTTTCCGATCCGCCTCCGGCTGACTGGCGCCGACGGCCTCGAGTTCCGGCTCGGCATAGGTGCCCGCATCCTTCGCCGCCTGTCCGGTGTCGCCATAGAGCGCCATCGAGTCGGCCATGGTCTGAAAATCGCCGCCGGAATCGACGAAGAAGATGCCGAGCGCCTCAACGCCGGTTTCGGGCTTCAGCCCAAGGAAGCTTGCGCGCACGTTGCGGCCGGCGACGTAGGCCTGCACGACGACGTCGTCGCGGTAGTGCGCAAAGACACGCCGGCTAAGCTCCAGCGCATGGCCGAGATCGGTGATGCGCGAATCCGGCCAGATTCCGATCTTGGCACCGAGCCGGTTGGGCTTGACGAACCAGCCTTTGGGCGAGGCCGGCGGCTCGACCAGCCATGCCCCGTTTCGCGCTAAGCCCGCCGCCGGCACCGGCAGGCCGAGCGCGCCGAACACGGCGCCCGAGCGCAGCTTGTCCTGGCAGAGCGCGAAAAGCGAATCGTCGGCGCCGATGGTGCGCAGCCCGTTCAGGCGGGCGAGCGCCGGCGAAGCGCCGCCACGGAAATAGGCAATGCCGTCGGTCAGCGTCCAAACCAGCGTTGTTGCGGGATCGGCCTTTGCCAGAATCGACGCCGCGTCGTCGAGCTCGACAGGCTTGAAAGCGAGGCCGCGCTTCTCGCATGCGGCGGCGAGCTGGCCGAACTCCGGCCTAAGATCGGTCGACTGCGCCAGATAGGACGAGATCTCGATGGCGCGCTCGGTCGGGTAGCCCTGCGCGACGAGCCGGTCGAAACAGGGCTGTTCCGGCTCGTAGACAAGGATCAGCGTCGACTGCGGCATCGAATGCTCCGGGGCGAAATCAGGCGCTACCATCGCATGGCCGCAGCGGCCGGCTTGCGGGAAACCGACCGGACCAAGGCGATTGCCTGATAGTGCTGAACCTGGGCCTTATGCGATCAGCACGCGTGGCTCGAAGCGCCCATTGACCGGGATATCGAGCAGGAAGGTCATGCCGGCTTGCGGATCGAGAGCGCGCTGTTTCTCGTCCTTGCCGCTCCAGGCCGAAGTCACCGCCAGGCGATCGCCATTTGCGCCGACAAAGGCGGGGCAGGAAGCCTGCGTGACCGGCATGGCGATCTCGCGCAGCAGCGTTCCGTCCGGCGCATAGGCCTTCACCGCCTTGCCGCCCCAGACAGCGTTCCACAGAACCCCGTCGCGGTCGACGACCGAACCGTCGATATAGCCTTTCGAGGAGCGATGATCGACGAACACTTTCACTTCGCCGGCCGGCAGGCCGGTCGCCGGATCGCAGGCAACGCGCATCAGAAGCCCGGTCGCTGTGTCGGTGTAGTAGGCAATCGTGCCGTCCTCGGAAAAACAGATCGAATTCGAGACAGTGATGCCGGAAAACAGCCGGCGCAATTCGCCCTTGAAGAACCAGTAGATCGAGCCCGCGCTCTTCTCCTCGCCCTTGCCCATCGTGCCGGTCCACAGCGCGCCGCAGGGATGGACGCGGGAATCGTTGGAGCGCGTGAGCGCATTGTCGGCCTCGATCGGCGTGTGCCGCGTCAGCCTGCCGGTTTTCACGTCCCTTACCTGCAGGCCGATCTCGGTGGCGATGAGCTGGCGGTCGGCGTCGATGACGGCGATGGCGCTGGCCATGACGCCGAGGTCATGCACCTTCAACGCGCCGCCGAGCGGCTTCTCCAGCAGCTTGCCGTTGACGATGTCGAACCAGAACAGCGTGTCGGTGGCGGGATCGTAGCTCGGCCCTTCGCCGAGCTCGCAGATGTGGTCGGAAAAAACCGAAACGCCATCCATCGTCATCCTCCGAAAGCTTCGTCCCAGGCGGCGACCGCGGCGCTGGCGCGCCGCGCCACATCCTCGACCGTCGCGCCTGGCTTATAGAGGCTCGACCCCAGACCGAACACGCTCACGCCGACCGCCTTGTAGCCGGCAAAGTCCTTGTCGGAAACGCCGCCGACGGCGCCGATAAGGGTCGCGGGCGGCAGCACGGCGCGGATCGCCGCGATGCCGCTCGCGCCAAGCACGCTTGCCGGGAAGAATTTGAGCGCCGAGGCCCCTAACCGGATCGCCTGGAAAGCTTCGGTAGGTGTGAACACACCGGGCATCGTCACCATGCCGTGATGCATGGCGCGGCCCATGACCTCGGCATCGATATTGGGGCTGACCAGGAGGCGCCCGCCGGCCCTGTGCAAGGCGTCGACATCGGCGGTGGTCAGCACAGTGCCGGCGCCGACCAGCGCGCTTTGCGGCAGCGCCTTGACCAGATCGGCGATGGAGACGAACGGCTCCGGCGAATTGAGCGGCACTTCGATGGCCTCGATGCCGGCGTCGTGGATCGCCTTGCCGATCGCCACCGCCTCGGACGGCTTGAGACCGCGCAGGATGGCGACCAGGCCGCGCTTGAGCCTCGGGAAGGGTGCGGTCTGGCTCATCAAGCGCCTCCAATCATGCCGTTCTCGCGCGCGGCTTCGACAAGTCCGGCGCGCACCGCTTCATCGGCGTCGACAGTGCGAAAGGCAAGGCCAGCAAGGCTGAGCGCCTCGCCATAAAGCGTGGCCAGCGCGCCGGAGGCGATCAGCACCACCGGCGCTTCGCTGGCGCCATAGCGGCGCCTCGCCGAGGCGATCTCTCCGCCAATCAGAAGTCCGGACAGGCATGCCGCCGCCTCGGCGGGCTGCAGGTCCTGCAGAAGCCCGGCGGCGCGGATGGCAAACAGTTTCGAGGTGACATCGCCGCCTTCACCCAAGGCCCGCTCGCACCATTGCCGGAAGAACGAACTGTCCGCGGCGACGGAAGCGGGATGCTCGCCGAGCGAATGTTTCAGGATCGAGTGTGTGGCCAAGACAGAGAACAATTCGCCGGTCGGCCAAGTGCCGAAACCTTCGACGGCGCCGTCCTCGACCGCAACCCATTTCGAATGCGTGCCAGGCATGCAGACGAGGTGCCTTCCCTTTGCCGGCAAACCGGCACCTGCAAGCTGGGTTTCCTCGCCGCGCATGACGTCGGGCGCATCGGCCAGGCGCTGCGCGAGGCCAGGCACGATACGGATGTCGCGGCGCGATCCTTCGATCCGGGCGGCGCCGCGCAGGATAGCGCCGATCGGCGCCGGCACGGTGATATAGGGCGCCTCGATCCAGCCCTGCCGCGAGCCGGCCATGCCGCAGATGATGACCGGCAGCGCCTCCGGCGCGCCCATGGCGTCCAGATGGCTTTCCAGCACCTTAGCAAAACCTTTTTCGCGGGCGGTGATCAGCCCGTCGTCGCCGCGCCGCTCGGCAAGCACCTTGCCGGCGCCGTCGAGCAGCCAGGCGCGCAGCCTTGTCGTGCCCCAGTCGAACGCGGCAAACGCGGGTGCCTGGCTCACAGGAAGCCTCCGTCGACGATCAGCATCTGGGCGGTCAGCATGCGCGAGGCGTCGGACGCCAGGAACAGCACCGTGCCCACCATGTCGTCGGGCTGCATCACGTCCTTGATGCATTGCTTGGCGACATGGGCGGCAAGCCCTTCATCCGTGACCCAGAGCTCGCGCTGCCGTTCGGTGATGACCCAGCCCGGCGCCACGGCGTTGACGCGGATGCGGTCGGCGCCGAGCTTGCCGGCGAGGCCCTTGGTGAGGCCGAGTATGCCCGCCTTGGCCGCGGTGTAGGCCGGCATATCGGGATGGTTGATCAGATAGGAGGTGGAGGTGAAGTTGATGATCGAGCCGCCGCCGGCGCGCTTCATGCCGGGCGCCACGGCCTGGGCGGTGAAGAAATGCGGCCGCAGGTTGATGGCGAGATTGTTGTCCCAGAACTCGACCGTTACGTCTTCCACCGCGTGGCGATCGTCGAGCGCGGCGTTGTTTACCAGCACGGTGACATCGCCATGCGCTTCGGCCGCCTTCGTCGCGGCGGCGCGCAGCGCCGCGATGTCGCGCAGGTCGGCCTTGAGGTAGAGCGGCCGGCGGCCGAGCTCCTTCTGCAGCCGATCGGCAAGGGTGGCGCTTGGCTTGTCGGCGATGTCGATGAACGCAACCTTGGCGCCCTGCCGCATAAAACCTTCGGTCAGCGCCGCGCCGATGCCGGAGCCACCGCCGGTAATCAGCACCGAGGCGCCGTCGAGGTCGGCGAACCGTGCCGATGGCATCATGATTTCTTCTCCCTTTGGCCGGCGCGCATCCTAGCCAGACAAAGCGCAGGAGCAAGGGAGAAACGTCGGATTTGCGGCTTAATGTCTGACAAATGATCGCCGCTCCGCAGGGCGGCGCAGGTCAGGTCATTCGAACTCGGTCAGATCGCCTTGGCACGCAGCGCGCCTCGATAGGAATCGCGCAGATAGCCGAGGGTGGCGTCGGCATCGGCCGGCTTGCCGAACAGGTAGCCCTGACCGCCGGCGCAGCCGAACTGGACGAGGCGGTCGGCCTGCGCCTCGTCCTCGATGCCTTCGGCGACGACATCCATGCCGAGCCCCTCGCACATGGCCAGGATCGCTCGGATGATGTGCTCCGAGGGCCGGTCGTCCAGGATGGAGGAGACGAAGGCACGGTCGATCTTGAGCTTGTCGAAATGGAACTCGCGCAGCCGGCCGAGCGAGGACTGGCCGGTGCCGAAATCGTCCAGCGAGACGCGGATGCCGACGCGGCGGAGGTCCTCGACGATCTTCTCGGCCGAGGCCGGATCGTTCATCAGGCCGGTCTCGGTGATCTCGATCTCCAGGCGGCGCGGATCGAAGCCGGTGCGGTCGAGGATGGCCAGGATATGCAGTCCGGTGTTCTGGTCGACGAGCTGCGAGGGCGACAGGTTGAAGGACAGGAACAGATCCTTCGGCCAGCTGCGCGCCGCTTCCGTGGCCT
Source organism: Mesorhizobium sp. WSM4976 (assembly GCF_029625685.1). NCBI lineage: Bacteria > Pseudomonadati > Pseudomonadota > Alphaproteobacteria > Hyphomicrobiales > Phyllobacteriaceae > Mesorhizobium > Mesorhizobium sp. WSM4976. The sequence goes on along the minus strand of NZ_JARTVT010000024.1, from coordinate 13,650 downwards.
TGCGCAGCACCAGTTGCGACAGCGGGCCGATGATGCCGCGTTCCTCGGCGATCGGGATGAAGACGGATGGCGGCACGACGCCGAGGTCGCGGTCAGTCCAGCGCGCCAGCGTCTCGAAGCCGATGGTGCGGCGGCTGTTCAAGTCGACGATGGGCTGGAAATGCGGCTCGACCTCGCCGGCCGAGACGGCGCGGCGCAGCGCCTGCTCGATGCGGGTGACGCGCTTGGCCGCCTCTTCCATCTCGCGGGTGTAGACGACGACGCGGCCGCGGCCAGAACGCTTGGCATGATAGAGCGCCGTTTCGGCCTTGTTGACGAGGATTTCGGTGGTCTCGTCGCCGGAATAAAAGAGCGAACAGCCAACCGAGGCCGACAGCCTCGCGGTGCGCTCGCCGACATCATAAGGCGCCGATAGGATCTCGATCAGCATGCGCGACTTTTCGGCGGCCTGCTCCTCCGAGAACACCATGGGGTAGAGATAGGCGAACTCGTCGGCGCCAATGCGGCAGACGGTCGAATAGCCATCCATGGAAGCGCGCAGCCGCATCGCCACCTGGATCAGGATGTCGTCGCCGGCCTTGTGGCCAAACAGGTCGTTGATCGGCTTGAAGCCGTCGAGGTCGAGGATGCCGACGGTGAAGGGCGCGGGGTCATCGGCGCGGTCGCTGATCAGGCGATCGACCTTGTCGAAGAAGCGACGATGGTTGCCGAGGCCGGTCAACGAATCCGTGAAGGCCAGATCCGTGTTTTCCCTGCCTGGCTGACCGGTGCCAAACGTCGTTTGCATCATGCCTCTGTTCTTATGTCGGTATTTTCGGCCACACTGGCAGCAAAGCGTTTAGGAAAAGTATCGGAAAATCGATTTTCCATCGTCCAAGAGTTGATCGCCTACGCTGCCGCTTGATCAGCTTCGGGCAAAGAACGCTTGTCTAGCACAAACATTCATTTATGCGTAATTTCTAATGCAAATATCTCACGATCTTTTCCCCATGCGCAGCTGCCGTTCATGCAAGTGCGGACGAAAAGCCGTTCCGCACTTTTCGGGACATTGCAATTAGCCGGCCTGCTTGACATGATAGAGTTCGATCGGACTGCCCTCGGTCTCGCTGACCGGCTCGAGCCAGTCCGGCACGCTGCCGCGCAGCAGGCCAGCCAGGAACCCCTGCGGCGCCTTTCGGGCCAGGGTCCGGCTCTCGAAATTGCCGGGGCAGATGGCGACGAGGCCGACACGATGCGCCTCGACGATCCGCCGCGCGTCATCCGCCGAGCCGAGAAATGCGTCCAGCGCCAGAAGGTTTCCGGCGACGTTGCGATGGTAGGGGCCGGCGAAGACCTTATGGCCGCTATAGACGAGGATCGGCGCGCCGAGGTTGGAGATCGCAAGCACTGTGGTGCCGGTCATGCCGCCAAGCGGCGCGAAGGTGGCCTTCGTCTCGCAGGCCCTGTCCATCGTGTCGAGGTCGGCGACAGCCGGGCCCTTTTCGAACGCCACCGAGGCGGCGGCGGCAACGCCGGTCCAGACCGGGTTGATCGAGACCAGCCATACGGCCGCAAGGCGCAGCGCCACTCCCAGCGAAGAGCCGGCTTCGGCCCGCGCCCGCCATTTCGCGATCCAGGCCGACAGCGGAATGACCGCGAACGCGATCGAGAAGGTGGTGCCGCGCAGCTGCCAGGCGCCGACCACAAAAGAGACGCCAAGCAGGGCCGCGACGAGGCTGTCCTGCCGCCGCCAGCCGCCACGGCGGAAGCGCAACGCCATCAGGATGATCGCGATCAGCGGCGTCGCATAACGCGCCGCCACGCGCGCCGGATTGTGGACGAGCAGCGTGAACAGCGACTGGGCCTCGTCGATATGGTCTAGCCACAATTCCTTGAGGCGCGGGTCGAGATTGGCATAGGGCGCCGAGAGGCATTGCGGGAACAGCGCCGCCACGACCACGCCGAGAACGAGGCCCAGCGCGGCCAGCGACGCCAGCCTGCGCCGCCAGTTACCGGCGGCGGGTTCGACCGAGGCGATCGCCGCCAGCCCGATCCCGGCGATGGTCGCGACAACGAACTGCGCAACCGAGAAGGCATCGCATTGCGCCACTGCCCATGCGGAAGGCGAGACTGTGGTGACGAAGACAAGCGCCGAGACGCCGGCGAAACCGAGGCCGAAATCCCGGGCGATCGCCCGCTCGCGGCTTGGATCGGTGACGAACAGCAGCGACACACAAGCACCGATGGCTGCGACATAAGGAGCGGTTTCCATGCCGACGGCGAGCGTCAGCGCGGCGCAGAGGCCGGACAACAGCGCAGCCCAACGCCAGGCAGGCGCCTCGAGCAGCAGAGCGAGGCTCGCCATGGTGAGCATCAGTTGGACGTTGTGATGGTCGAGCGCTCCCGGCGCATAGATGCCGACGAAATAATAGCCGGCGCCGCCGATGAGGATGGCGGGCAGCGCAGAGCCGGGCCCGCCGAAGCTGCGCGCGGCACGAGCGGTGAAGAACAGGGTCGACCAGAAGAGCAGCGCCGGCCACAGCACCTGCGCCACGTCCTCGGCAAGCGGCCTGCTGCCGGTGAGCGCCGAGGCGGCAAGCACGATCGCGGCGATCGGCGCATCCACCAGCCTGGACCAGTGCATGACGAAGCCGCCTTCCAGCCCCATACGATACTGGTGCAGGTCGAACCAGCCCTGACCGGCAAGCAGGTCGCGGACCTCAACGAGACGCAGCAGATTGTCATTGTCGCCGCCGGCGTCGGTGAGCGGCCCAAAGCCGGTCCACGCATCGACGGCGAGCGCGAGCAAGGCGGCAATCAGCGCCAGCACGAGGTCGGATTTCCAGGAGGCGGCGCCGGTGTCGGCTGTGCCCATTGCCGTGGCCTTTTGACGGGAGAGGATCGGCTTAAACCTAGCCTTAACGGCTTCAATAAATAGTAAAACGGCTCGACGGACCGGCATCAGGCCGGCCGGAGGCTGGGTCGGGCGTCCGGAGACAGACATGCCGCATGCAGTCCGCCACGAGCCGGTCATCGCCGTGCTCCTGCCTTGCTACAATGAGGAGCTCACGATCGGCGAGGTCGTGCGGCGCTTCCGCGAGACCCTGCCGTCGGCAGCGATCTATGTCTACGACAACAATTCCAAGGACCTGACGGCGCTGAAGGCTCGCGCCGCCGGCGCCATCGTCGTGCGCGAGCCGCGCCAAGGCAAGGGCAATGTGGTGCGGCGCATGTTCGCCGACATCGATGCCGACATCTATGTGATGGCCGATGGCGATGGCACCTATGCGCCGGAAGACGCGCCGCAGCTGATCAACGTGCTGCAGACCGAGCGCTCGGACATGGTGGTGGGCACCAGGCGCGGCGTGACCGACGATGCCGGCCGCAACGGCCACGCCTTCGGCAACCGCATCTTCAACCGGCTCTACAAGGGCCTGTTCGGGGCCGATTTCACCGACATCTTCTCCGGTTACCGGGTGTTTTCGCGCCGCTTCGTGAAGAGTTTCCCGGCCGTCTCGGGCGGCTTCGAGATCGAGACCGAGATGTCGGTGCATGCCTCGCAGCTGAAGCTGCCGGTGAGCGAGATGGCGCTGGATTACGGCCGCCGCCCGGAGGGCTCGTCGTCGAAACTGTCGACCTTCCGCGACGGCGCCAGGATCCTGTGGATGTTCGCCATGCTGGTGAAGGAGACGCAGCCGCTGCGCTTCTTCGGCACGTTCGCGCTGTTCTTCCTGGCGGCGAGCATCGGCCTGATGATCCCGGTGCTGATCGAATTCGCGGAGACCGGATTGGTGCCTCGCATGCCGACCTGGGTGCTGTCGATCGGCATGCTGCTCCTGGCCATGCTCTCCATGATGACCGGGCTGATCCTCGATTCGGTGTCGCGCGGCCGGGCCGAGCAGAAGCGCATCTTCTATCTGTCGATCTCGTCCCGCCGGGCGGAACGCGGGACACCGGCGCAAGCCTCACCGAAGAGCGAGCCGGGCAAGGCCTCGCGGGCAGCATAGTGGGCCGCCTCGTCCGCTTCATCCTTGCCGGTGGCATCGGCTTCGCCGCCGACGCGACGGCGCTGTGGCTGCTGCTTGCCACGTCACCGCTTGGCGCGCTCTCGGCGCGCGTGCTGTCGATCGGCTTCGCGCTCTGCGTCACCTGGCAGATCAACCGCCATCTGACCTTTTTCCCGTCGAGCCGGAGCATAGCTGAGGAAGGCGCGCGCTATGGCGGCGTCGGCATCGCCACCAGCATCGTCAATTACCTGGTCTACTGCGCCGTCCTGCTCGCGCTGCCGGCGCTGCCGCCGCTGGCGGCGCTCGCCATCGCCTCGATCGTTGCCATGTCGCTGTCCTTCCTCGGCTATTCCAGGCTGGTCTTCGACCAGTAAGCTTCTGCACCAAGCAGGCACGATTGGCAGACGCTAACGAGTTCCGTATATCGACGGCTTGCCTTAACGCAATTCCGGACAGGAAGCCCGCTGTATATCTTTCTCGGAATTGCCCGCCTCGTCGGAGACCTAAAATGCCGCTCAAGATCGCCGTCCAGATGGACCATGTCTCCACCGTGTCGATCGCCGGGGACACGAGCTTCGCGCTGTCGCTGGAGGCGCAGCGGCGCGGCCACAAGCTCTTCCACTACACGCCCGACCGGCTGTCGATGCAGGACGGCAAGGTGTTCGCGCGCATCGAGGAGATGCAGGTGCGGGACGAGAAGGGCAACCACTATTCGCTGGGCGAGAAGGTGCGCACCGACCTCTCCGAGATGGACGTGGTCCTGCTCAGGCAGGATCCGCCCTTCGACATGAACTACATCACCACCACGCACATACTGGAGCGCATCCATCCGAAGACACTGGTGGTCAACGACCCGGCCTGGGTGCGCAACAGCCCGGAAAAGATCTTCGTCACCGAATTCCCCGACCTGATGCCGGAAACGCTGATCACCAAGGATCCCCAGGAAGTCGCCGCCTTCCGCAAGGAATTCGGCGACATCATCGTAAAACCGCTCTACGGCAATGGCGGTGCGGGCATCTTCCACCTGCACGAGGCCGACCGCAATCTTGCCTCGCTGCTCGAGATGTTCGGCCAGCTGTTTCGCGAACCCTATATCGTGCAGCGCTACCTCAAGGACGTGCGCAAGGGCGACAAGCGCATCATCCTGATCGACGGCGAGCCGGTGGGCGCCATCAACCGCGTGCCCGCCGAGCACGATTCCCGCTCCAACATGCATGTCGGCGGCCGCGCCGAGAAGACCGAGCTGACGGAGCGCGAGCGCGAGATCTGCGCCCGCATCGGCCCGGCGCTCAGGGAGCGCGGCTTCATCCTCGTCGGCATCGACGTGATCGGCGACTGGATGACCGAGATCAACGTGACCTCTCCGACCGGCATCCGCGAGGTCAAACGCTTCGGGGGCGCGGATATCGCCCGCCTGTTCTGGGATTGCGTGGAAGGTAAGCGGGGAAAGTAGCCCGGGCAGCCGCGACAGTGCTCACAAGGCACCCCCGAGACGGCGCGTGATACGGTCGCGCCGTCGATCAATGCTCACGTTTTTGCGCCGCCGTGACCAGTGTCTTTATGGCCCAGCGCTTCACTTCACGCGCTTCCGCATCATCGATTTGGAGGACGTCCTTGCAGACCACCATGGCCTCCGGTCCCAGGAGGATCGCCAGCGACTTCGCCAGCCTGTCGAACTCTTCCGGGTCGTACCGGCCGCGCGCGGGTTCGAGAGCGGCTTCGATCAGGGGCGTGCGGCGGTTCTGGCGCGCGGGGAGATCGCTGTCCTCGCCCGCCTTGGTCCGTCTATCAATGGACTGCGCCAGCATTGCACGGAGCGGAGCCTCGTTAGCGAGGATCATGTCGTGCAGCGCATCGTCGGCGCGCGCGACGCGCACCACCGGATCGGCCGAGGATTCATCGGCGAACAGCTCTTGTGGATCGGGCACGGCGATGTCGATGGAGGCTTCCAGGAGCAGCGCGTCGATGCTCGGGAAGTAGCGGTAGGCCGTCGCCCGTGAGACCAGCGCCTCCGCCGCGACATCTTCCAGCGCCGGCTGGCGGCCCTGTTTGATCAGCCGTGTCGCGGCCTCAAGCAGGTCCTTGCGAGTCCGGCGCCGTTGGTTCGACCTTCCGGCCTTACCCACTCCAGTCATTGGTCAGTCCTGTGGCAGTTGCCGAATGATCGCGGCAAGATCGAGCCAGACGTTTTCCCGCCTGATGTCGCCTTGATCGTTGAACTCTATGACATGGAGCAGCCGGAACTCCAAAGCCCGATCGCGACCTTCAAGCCCAAACGGCCGACCTGGCGCGCGGCCCCGCCATAGCGACTCGTCGACAAGGAAACCGTCGCCGTAAAGCCTCCTGATGCAACTGACCGAGCTTTCCGCCAGGTCGGAAAACGTAGCCTCGTAGAAGGCGCGGGCGGCGTCGCGTCCATGGGACGGGCCGAACGGCCAGCCGACGACGTCATGCTCGACGTCCTCGGATAGCGTCCGCAACACGCCTTCAACGTTGTCGCTTGCCTCGAAACCGAAATGCTCGTCGATCTTCCGATCCATGTCCTGGGTGGTAAGCATTATCCTGGTACTCATTTCTTCGCTGTGAATTGAAGGGAACGCCGCAGCCTCGCGCCGCGGACGTGGAACACGGTCCTACTTGGTTGAAAGTTTATCCCCGGCCCGGCGAGCCTGCGGCGACAGGAAATACATGTGAATGTCGTAGTGCGGGATCTCGTAGCCCTGGTGGCCGTTTGGTTCGAACCCGATGTCCACGTGGTTGATCGCAGGTTGCCGCTTGCCGCCAAACCAAGGCGCAAGCTTGTTGTGCGAAACGCCTTCGGCGAAATCCTTCTGCGAGATCATGTATTCCATGCAGGTGATGTGGCCCTGAACGACGCAATAGATCGGGCCGAACGGCAGATTGGCGGGGTTTGCCCAGTGCTCGCCCATGCCGGGCACATAGGGTGAGACCTGCACCACGCCGGCCGGCAGGACCTCGGTTCTCGGCAGCCGACTGAGTTCAGCCTTCAGCGATCCGGCAGCCGCAGGGCCCGCTACGCCCATGGGAGTTACAATCGCCAGCGTCGCTGCGACGATCGTTCGGGTGGCGGGCCGCGGGCGCGTCCACCGATTGCGCTCAGAGATTTGGCGATGGAGTGGTCTGGTCGAGAGCATATGGGATTCCTAGTGAGGTTGGTGATGGGGTGCCTCATAATGAGACTTTTGTCTCATTGCAATATTAATCTTACTAAGAGATTCGTTCAAACGCACCAGCCTCTTCTTGGCGCCGACGGACGACGCCCCCGAAGCGCGCGATGACGCGCGGGAGGCAAAAGAGATGTTCCCCTAATGTTCTTGCCCAAACCGGAAATCTGTGGTTGTTTAGCCTGATCTCGCTCGCGGTCTGATGGCAGAGCCGCGTGCGGGCATGTATCCGGGGGCTAGAGACGAGATGGTGGCGCGGGTTCGCACGGTGGCTTTCCAGGGCATCGAGGCCTTGCCGGTCGATGTCCAGGTGATGGTCGGGCCGGGCAAGGTCGGCATGCAGATCGTCGGCCTGCCGGACAAGGCGGTGGCCGAGAGCCGCGAGCGTGTGCAGGCCGCGCTCCACGCGTCCGGGCTGTCGATGCCTTCGAAGAAGGTGACGGTGAATCTCGCGCCGGCGGATTTGCCCAAGGAAGGCAGTCATTACGACCTGCCAATCGCGCTCGGGCTGATGGCGGCGCTCGGCGCTATCCCTGGCGACATGCTCACCGGCTATGTGGTGCTGGGCGAATTGTCGCTCGACGGCACGATCGCCGGCGTAGCCGGGGCGCTACCGGCGGCGATCGGCGCCAATGCCGACGGCAAGGGCCTGATCTGCCCCTTCGCCTGCGGACCGGAGGCCGCCTGGGCCGGTAAGGATTTCGATATCCTGGCGCCGCGCAGCCTGATCGCGGTCGCCAACCATTTTCGCGGCACGCAGGTGCTGTCGCGGCCCGAAGCCGGCATCCAGCTTGCGGCGCGCGACCTGCCGGACCTCGCCGACATCAAGGGCCAGGAAAGCGCCAAGCGGGCGGTCGAAGTGGCTGCCGCCGGCGGCCACAACCTCCTAACATTGTGGCTAATTAAACGGCGCGATGATCGCCGCCCAAAAGTGACCGTTAGATCAAATTCCAGGGAGAATGTGAGCTTTTTTCCGTCCGGAATTGCGCAAAAAACCAAAGAAATAATGCTGGCCAACGAGCCGTGTCGATTTCCTTGGCCATCGAAGTAGCATCAAATGCTAACCACGCAGTTCAAGCAAGGTCCGTATCAGACCCGAAAGCCGAAATTTGGCCGGCGAGGTCGCCTTGCCGCCGGCGCTTCGCTTCGACTGTCGACACCACCCTTGATAGCGAGTTCGGCCGTTCGCGCACCAACTATGTGGTGCTCCAAAGCCGGCAGGCTTTTTTTTCCAACAATGGCCGCATAAGGCCGTCAGGGCGTCTGAAGGCGACAATGTCCTCGGAGAATTCCGGATCGTTCGGCTCGGCCAAGCGCACCATCAAGCGCTCCCATCCAATTGGTTCGATGGAAACGGCGTTCTGATCTATGATAGCCGCCGCGAAGCCGTTTGCGACAAGCAACTCGCAGAGATCATCTACACTCGCTCCGCATTCCTTGAGCATCACCGGCGCTATTTCGCAAAGCAGTATGATCTCGTGTTGATGGGTGCTGAGCAGATTCAGGCTGCCGCGAAGAACGTGCCATTCGCTACCCTGCACGTCGAGCTTGATGACGAGCGGACGGCAACGGACGCCGGTATAGTCGTCGAGGCGGCGGACCTCTACACTCACGGTGCGACGCCCGGCACGCAACGGTCCCAGCCGGTGGTCCCCCAGGTTGTCCGCGCTCAGATTCAGGACATCGACACGACTGCTATCCGACAGCGCCCATTCGTTTACGACGACATTTCCGAGGCCGCTTAGCGCGACGTTCGTGCGCAGTTTCTCAAGGTTCTGCTGCTCCGGCTCGAAACTATGAACTTGCCCTCTCGCGCCAAGTTGGTGGCCGGCGACTACGCTGTGCCAGCCAATGTTGGCACCGACATCGATTAAATCCACGTCATTCCGGAGCAACTCAATGAGCAGGGCGGTCGTGGCCTTCTCCCACATGCCGCCGTGAATGATCGACTGAGAGACGTAGATATCTTTCGGACCGTGGGTTTCAAACAAGAACCGAGGGAGTCCACTAAGCGCAATCGAGCGCCGGTTTTGGCTTACAGGCCGATGGAACCTGTCCCTTATCCAGCGCAAAGGTTTCACAATGACCCCCTATTCCTTGGTAATCGACGTTACTCCCGTCTTGGCCTTGTCTTAACATCGATTTGCAGGCAGGCACGATGGCCTCCCCGGTGATAAAGACTTGCGCTTCGTGGCCGCACCTAAGCCGATCGAATGGACTTCTGTGACCTGGGGTGTATCCGGCCGCTTCGTCGGCGGCAGCGGGTGGATTGACTGCGCTAATGGTGTGGTCAATTAAGCGGCGGGGACAATCGGGGCCAAAGCGGCGCTAGGGCACCACCTGCCGGTCTGGTTACGACCGCAAAATGCGAAGGTCGGCGCATGCTACGTCAGCGGGGCACATCGATCTCATACAAACGAGGCTCGACCGTATTCGCTTTCATGTACTGGCCAATCCGTAACCGCACCGCAGCATCGATTTCGTTACCTAAGCGCCTGCTAATGTGATAAGTGCTGGTCAAGTTTGCAGCCGCCGAGTGCCAACGAAAGTCTCACGTGTCGCTGCGAGCAGAAAGGGTCAATCGCCTACCCTGCGGCTGGTCCTCGTCCTTTTTCATTTATTCACAACTGTCGCGCTGGCCACACGCGCCCTCCGCACAGGACCGGGTGCGCGTGCCCAAAACGCCAAAAGACGAGCGAAAACATTCGCATGACTTGGCAACTTGCCTATAGGGAGAGAGATAGAATGAATGATTCTGTGGAAAGCGCCGCCGCCCGCAGGGGACCGCCGTGGATCGACCCCGGAATACAACAGAACATTGAGTGGCGCGATGGTGACATCGTGATCTCGGTGCCGCCCAAGAGCGGCACGACATGGACGATGAATATCGTCCATCAGCTGCTCGCCGGTGGCACCACGGAGTTCCGGGACATTTACGAGGAAGTGCCCTGGATCGAATTTCTGAGCAATCCCAGACAAGCTCATCAGGAGGTTCTGGATCGCATAAGCGCTATGCCTACCGATCGCCGCCGCGCGTTCAAGACACATTCCGCGCCGCCACAGGTGCCGTTTCTGACAACAGGATCAGACCGAAAGGTGAAATACATCGTCGTTTTTCGCAATCCTGAAGAGGCCCTCGTCTCATTATGGCCGTTCCTCGAGAAACACGCAGACGAATGGTTTGACCTCTGGCAGATGCCGAGGGCGGCGCTGTGTCGACCGGACTTCCCATCCTTTTACTCCGAGGTCGTCGAGAACCATGGCATGCAGGGAGCATTCTTCGGCTTCCTGGCTGCCTGGTGGCCACTCCGGGAAGAGCGGAACGTCCTGTTCATCCATTTTTCGGATATGAAACGGGATCACGAAGCATCTATCCGAAGGATGGCCGGTTTCCTGAACGTCGATCCGAGTGACGATCAGTGGCGGGCGATCCTGGAATACACCTCGTTCCCGTGGATGAAACGGAATGAAGATAAATTCGAGGCGAGAACTGCCGGCAAGGTTCCAATTCTCAAGTCGGGCGCAATGCTACGGAAGGGGGAAGCCGGCAAGGCGAAGTCCGACGGCATGACGGACGATATTTCGCGACATCTGCGCGAAATCGGCGGCCAGATTTGCCCCGATACCGCCGCCGTAAACTGGCTTTACGAAGGGGGCGAGCTTCGCTGACCGGCCCCCCGGGCGGTGCACGCCGGAACTCCTGACGATCGGCGGCCTCGTCCTGGATCTGGGATTCCACGCGGACGGGTGTTCATTGCCCATTGTGGGACGGATAGCTCTGTCGTGATATTGTCGTGCCGGTCACAATGTGGGGAACTATGACCGAGACGCTCAAAACTGACGTCGACCGCGAGGAACTGGATCTGCTTTTGCGCGGATTTCAGGTGTCGCGCATGCTCAGGCTAATCGCCGATCTCGGGGTAGCGGACAAGATCCCTCCGGATGGGCTGGTCATGGTGGAAGTTCTCGCCGCCGCTTGCGCCGTTCTGCCCGAGCCTATGCTGCGTGTTCTGCGCGCGCTGGCTGCGTTCCGGATTTTCGAGGTTACAGCCGACGGAGCCATTGCACATACGCCGCGCTCGCGTCTGCTTCGGACGGACACGCCAAACAGCCTGCACCACGCGGCCCGCTTCTGGACCGGACCTGGTTCATGGGGCGCCTGGGACAAACTGGACGTTGCGATGACGGGCGGCACGCCGCATGAGGCCGCCTGGAACATGGGCCGCTTCGCCTATCTCAAACAACACCCCGAGGAAGCCCGCCTGTTCGACGCCATGATGGCGAATTTCCCCGACAACCGGCACGCCGCCGTGGCCGCCGCCTATGATTTCTCCGGTGCAGGTCTCATCGCCGATATCGGGGGCGGCAATGGTGCGGCGTTACGACAGATCCTCGCACGCTTCACCACGCCGCGCGGCCTTGTCTTTGACCGCGAGGACGTCGTCGCTGCCATCACTCCCGATGACCTGATGAAGGGGCGCATCGCCGCCGAGGGTGGTAGCTTCTTCGACAAGGTGCCGGACGGCGCCGACATCTACATGCTGATTCGGGTGCTGCATGACTGGCCCGACGAGGATTGTCTGCGCATCCTGCGGGCTTGCCGTGCGGCGATGGGAGCGCACGCAAGGTTGCTCCTGGGCGAACAAATCCTGGAACCAGACCCCGCACGTGGTCGGGCAACCGGCTATCTCATCGACGTCCAGATGATGGCCATGTTCGGTCGCGCCCGCCAGCGTAGCGAGGCTGATTTTCGCTGCCTGTTAAATCAATCCGGGTTTTCGTTGTACCGGGTCATTCCCACAGCTTCGCCGGTCTCGATCATCGAGGCTGAGCCGATCGCTGGCCCTTCTTAGGGCTCGGAAAGTGTCGTGAGGTAGTGTGTCCGGCTCAGGTCAAGCCTCGACACTCAGACGGCGGACGTTCCATGCTGACATTGCGGCTAATTAAACGACGCCTTCAGAGCGTGAGATTGGCCAACGAAATTTCCCATCGGGTGGGCAGTTAGGCGTTGCCTCACGTTTCTGAACAGGTGCCCAGAATCCGTGTCATGACCTTTATATGCTCGTCGATGCGCTCCAGAACCATCGCGGGCACCACTTCGCGCTCAGGCAGACGCCACCATCGCTCGTTGACGAGCGTGACGGTCTCCACCACAGCTGCCAAGACGGCCATCTCGGTCAGCGCTGCGCGGCTTGCGAACGTTTTCCATCTCGATGCTGTCAGGGCCTTGAAAGACCGTTCTTTGCCAAGCGACAGTGCCATAGCGTCGGTCGGGATGTAGGGCACGGTTGATAGCACGTCGTAGACCGGGGCAAGTGCGGGTGTGTCGCCATCTTCAGCGTAGATCAGCGACCAGTTCTTGAGATGCATATCACCATTGCCGGTTAGGGCTGCGAGGGCTAATCGACGAACAAACTCAAGAGCCGCACTAGGTGAAACGGCCCCGTTCAATATGGCTGCTACATCGTGAAAAGCGGCACCCTCATATTTCCTTGAGGGGTGGATGCCGAAGACTTGGGCGAAGTCCTCAACGTGGATTCTTTGGCCAATGGGACTTCTGTCAAAACGCTTGACCAGCAGAACCTTGCGCTCGGAGCGCATCGTAAATTCCTCAGGCAGCTCCTCGAACTTAGATTCCTCAACCAGCTCGTGAGCTGGAACCTCCATCCCGATCGCCGCTGCAAGAGCCAGGTTGGCGAATTCGTTCTCTGAAAGACCCGGGAAGGCTGCAGGCGGAAACTTTGCGATATAACGCCCAAGCGTCCCATCCATCGGCAACGAAAGGGCGCCAGTTTTCGTGTTCCTCGTGACGGACAATTTCAGTTGCACGCCCGCCAAGGAGAAACGAGCCTTCGGCCTCTCATCTAAGTGTGGGCCATCGCTGGGCAAAACTTGCACTGCCCCGGACAGATCAGCGCCAAGAATTGCAAGGAGATCGAAATCGTTCCGTCGCCTTGCAGTTGGATGGTGCCGTTCCATCGCCTCGCGCAGCCTACCTTCCGGCAGAAGGTTGGCAAAATAAGGCGGCAGGATGCCTGCAAGGGGCTTCGGAGTACGAAGCCTTCCAGTCGGCGAGCGAAATGAGAGGCTAAGAATCGGAGAGCCGCCCGCTGCGCGATAGTCATCCTCGAATTGGAAGGTATAGACGGGACTGCGAACAATGGTACCGATCTTGCGGTCACTCAAAAGCACATCAAGGGAATGTATCGACTTCAGCGATTGTGAACCGTGGACCATCGAAGAACCGAGAAAACAAAAGGCGGAGTTTAGGCTGGCTTCACGCCTCTTTCGCCGTGAGGCTTCGAAGGTCGATAACGTAAGCCTTCTCGCAGCAGTCGACGTGCCCTTAGCCGGCCGTCACGAACGGTTTGTCCTCTGGTAGTTGGGAAGCCTGCCAACTCGTACGCCTTCAGCATCGATCCAAAGCGTTCGTCGAAAACGTGATGCTTGGGGAGATTCGGATCCCCATCCACTAGGGC
>NZ_JARTVT010000023.1:2024-128273 GCF_029625685.1 Mesorhizobium sp. WSM4976 | reverse complement strand
GCGGTGGTGAAGAAGGGCGAGATCAAGATTGCCACGGTGATGTCGGTCACGCTCTCGACCGATCACCGCGCGGTCGACGGCGCGCTCGGCGCCGAACTGCTCGGCGCCTTCAAGCGCATGATCGAAAACCCGATGGGCATGCTGGTGTAGGACGGAAAAAGGCGGTGCGGAAATTCTTCACCGGCCTTTTCGCCTTGTTCTTGCCGTCGGGCGGATCGCGCGCTGGCGGCCTGGTCGACAGTTGACGGCGGGGGTGTGGGCAAAGGCATGAAGACGATTCTCTGCTACGGCGATTCTCTCACCTGGGGCTATGACGCCGCCAGCCTCGGGCGCCATGCGCTCGAGGATCGCTGGCCAAGCGTGCTTCGGGCTGAGCTCGGCGACGATATCCAGGTCATCGCCGAAGGCCTCAATGGCCGCACCACGGCCTTCGACGACCATCTGGCCGGCGCGGACCGCAATGGCGCGCGTGTGCTGCCGACGATCCTGACCAGCCATGCGCCTCTCGACTTGATCATCATCATGCTTGGTGCGAACGACATGAAGCCCTGGATCCATGGCAATCCGGTGGCCGCCAAGCAGGGCATCCAGCGCCTGATCGACATCGTGCGCGGCCATGACTATCCATTCGATTGGCCCGCGCCGCAGATCCTCATCGTCGCGCCGCCGGCGGTTACGCGCACCGACAATGCCGAATTCAAGGAAATGTTCGCCGGCGGCGACGACGCCTCCAAGCGTCTGGCGCCGCAATATTCGCTGCTTGCCGACGAGGTCGGCTGCGGCTTTTTCGATGCCGGCACGGTGGCCGTCACGACGCCGCTGGACGGCGTCCATCTCGATGGCGAGAACACACGCAACATCGGCACGGCGCTGGCGCCGCTCGTGCGCGTGATGCTCTCACTCTAACCTTCAGAAAGATCAGGGAGAAAACCCCGTGGCTGAATCCTACGACGTCATCATCATCGGCTCGGGCCCCGGCGGCTATGTCACGGCGGTGCGCTCCGCCCAGCTTGGCTTCAAGACGGCGATCGTCGAGCGCGAGCATCTGGGCGGCATCTGCCTCAACTGGGGCTGCATACCGACCAAGGCACTGCTGCGCTCAGCCGAGATCATGCATTATTCGGATCACCTCAAGGACTATGGCCTGAAGCTCGAAGGCGGCAAGGTCAGCCCCGACACGGCCGCCGTCGTCGACCGCTCGCGAAAAGTGTCGCTCAGGCTGAACACCGGCGTCGGCTTTTTGATGAAGAAGAACAAAGTCGATGTCATCTGGGGCGAGGCCAAGCTTTCCAAGTCCGGTGAGGTCGTCGTTTCGAAGATGGCCAAGAAGGCGATGGAGCCGCAGCCGCCGGTGCCGAAAGGCGTCAAGGGCGAGGGCACCTACACGGCGAAGCACATTATTCTCGCGACCGGCGCCCGGCCGCGCGCGTTGCCCGGCATCGAGCCGGACGGCAAGCTGATCTGGACCTATTTCGAGGCGATGGTGCCGAAGGAAATGCCGAAGTCGCTGCTGGTGATGGGCTCCGGCGCCATCGGCATCGAGTTCGCCTCCTTCTACCGCACCATGGGCGCGGGCGTGACGGTGGTCGAGCTGCTGCCTCAGGTCATGCCGGTCGAGGACGTCGAGGTGTCGAAATTCGCGCAGAAGCAGTTCGAGAAGCAGGGGATGAAGATCATCCTCGAAGCCAAGGTGACCAAGGTCGAAATGGGCGCCAACTCAGTTACCGCGCATGTCGAGATGAAGGACGGCAAGGTCGAGAAGATCACCGCCGATCGCATGATTTCGGCCGTCGGCGTGCAGGGCAACATCGAAAACCTTGGCCTTGAGGCGCTCGGCGTGAAGACCGACCGCGGCTGCGTCGTCGTCGACGGCTACGGCAAGACCAATGTGCCGGGCATCTACGCCATCGGCGACGTCGCCGGCCCGCCTATGCTTGCCCACAAGGCCGAGCATGAGGGCGTCGTCTGCATCGAGAAGATAGCCAATTTCCCGGGCGTGCACGCCATCGACAAGCTGAAGATCCCCGGCTGCACCTATTGCAGTCCGCAGGTCGCCTCGGTCGGTCTGACCGAAGCCAAAGCCAAAGCCGAAGGCAAGGACATCCGCGTCGGCCGCTTCCCCTTCAGCGCCAACGGCAAGGCTATCGCGCTCGGCGAGGACCAGGGCTTCGTCAAGACCATCTTCGACAAGAAGACCGGGCAGCTTCTCGGCGCGCATATGGTGGGCGCCGAGGTGACCGAGCTCATCCAGGGTTTTGTCGTGGCAATGAACCTGGAGACCACCGAGGAAGAGCTGATGCACACCATCTTCCCGCATCCGACGCTGTCGGAGATGATGAAGGAGAGCGTGCTCGACGCCTATGGCCGCGCTTTGAACGCGTGACAAGTGACCAACCGATAACGGGTCACCAATCGGTGATGGATCGCCTATCGGTAATAGACGGCCAATCCGTGCTAAGTTGGTCGGGTGAGACTCACACGCGGCAGCCGGAGAAATCTGACGGCAAGGCAGTTCGTATCCGGATGCATTTTCACCTGATCGAGGAGGAATTGGCACATGCATATCAATGGCGTCGGCTGGATCGCAGCCATCATCGTCGGCGGCCTGGCGGGCTGGTTCGCCGAGATGGTCATGAAGAGCAACACCGGCATCTTCATGAACATCATCATGGGCATCGTTGGCGCGATCGTGCTGAACGCGATCCTGCAGGCCCTCAACATCCAGTCGTTCGGCGTCGGCTGGGTCGCCTATCTGATCACCGGCTTCATCGGCGCCTGCCTGCTGATCTTCGTGGGGCGGCTCGTTCGCCGCTGAGCAAAAGCCGCCGCTATGCGAAAATGGCCGTGGCGGCATGCGCTGCCCCGGCCTTTTTCTTTGCCGCGAAAAGTCCTAGATGACGACAGACAGGCGGCTAGCTAAATCGCGGCCGCGAAGGGTTTGAGATGGTCACAGTCGTAGACACGATCGCCAACCAGCCGCGCCCGCGGCATCCTGAGAAGGCGCACCGGCCCGACCAGGAAGTATTGCGCAAGCCCGACTGGATCCGAGTCAAGGCGCCGGTCTCCAGAGCCTATTCCGAGACGCGCGAGATCGTGAAATCGAACAAGCTGGTGACGGTGTGCGAGGAAGCCGGCTGCCCGAACATCGGCGAATGCTGGGACAAGAGGCACGCCACCTTCATGATCATGGGTGAGATCTGCACGCGCGCCTGCGCCTTTTGCAATGTCGCCACGGGCATCCCGACCGCGCTTGATCCAGATGAGCCGGCCCGCGTCGCGCATGCGGTCAAGCAGATGGGGCTGAGCCACGTCGTCATCACCTCAGTCGACCGCGACGATTTGGCCGATGGCGGCGCGCAGCATTTCGCCGACGTCATCCGTGCAATCCGCGCGGAAGCCCCTTCGACGACAATCGAAATCCTGACGCCCGACTTCCTGCGCAAGGATGGCGCGCTGGAGATCGTCGTTGCCGCTAAGCCCGACGTCTTCAACCACAATCTCGAAACCGTGCCGTCGAACTACCTGACGGTTCGGCCCGGCGCACGTTACTTCCACTCGATCCGGCTGCTGCAGCGCGTGAAAGAGATCGACGCGTCAATCTTCACCAAATCGGGCATCATGGTCGGTCTCGGCGAGGAGCGGAACGAAGTGCTGCAATTGATGGACGATCTGCGGTCGGCCAATGTCGACTTCATGACTATCGGCCAGTACCTGCAGCCGTCGAAGAAGCACCATCCGGTGATCCGCTTCATCCCGCCGGACGAGTTCAAGTCGTACGAGACGATCGGCAAGACAAAGGGTTTTCTGCTGATGGCGTCGAGCCCGCTGACACGCTCCTCCCACCACGCCGGCGAGGATTTCGCCAGGCTGCGCGCAGCGCGCGAGGCGCAGCTCGCGAAGGCCAGCTGATCTTCAATGCCGAAATTCGAGGCGACACGCCGCGTCGCGCATACGCCGCAGGAGATGTTCGCGCTGGTGGCGGACATCGAAGCCTACCCGCAATTCTTGCCGCTCTGTGAATCGCTCACCGTGCGCTCGCGCAAGGAGCGCGACGGCCGCACCATCCTGGTCGCTGACATGAGCATCGGCTACAAGGCGATACGCGAGACCTTCACGACACAGGTGCTGCTCAAGTCCGACGAGAACGCCATCGACGTCAAATACATCGACGGCCCGTTCAAATATCTCAGCAACATCTGGCGCTTCGATCCCGCCGACGGCGGTTGCGAGGTGCATTTCTTCATCGACTACGAATTCAAGAGCCGCATTCTCGGCGCGCTGATGGGCACGATGTTTGACCGCGCCTTCCGCATGTTCTCGGAAGCCTTCGAGAAGCGCGCCGACGTCATCTACGGCGCAAAGCCGGCCTAACGCTCTCCAAGCGCACCCAAGCCGAGTTGCAGCGCGTGCCGCACCGTCTCGTGCCGGATGAATTCGCGGCCCTTTTGACCGAACAATTGCCGTTCGGCGACGACAGGCAGTCCGGCCAATGCAATCCCGAACCAGACAAGGCCGACCGGCTTGTCCGCCGAGCCGCCGCTCGGACCGGCGATGCCGGTGACGGCGAGCGAGAGGCTTGCTTGCGAGTGCGCTAACGCGCCCGCGGCCATCTCCAGCACTGTCTCGCGCGAGACCGCGCCATGCGCGTCGAGCGTGGCGGCGGATACGCCGAGCATCTCCATCTTGGCTTCGTTGGAATAGGTGATGAAGCCACGATCGACCACGACGGAGGAGCCGGCGATGTCGGTCAGTGCGGCGATGATCAGGCCGCCGGTGCAGCTTTCGGCCGTCGCCAGCATGATACCGCGCTGCTGGCAGGCCTGAAGCAAAGCGATAGCCAGCTCGGCGTTGCTCATACCGGCACCTCTCCCGGATAGACGACGCTGGCCGTGGCGATCGCGGCGATGCCCTCGCCGCGCCCGACAAAGCCGAGCTTCTCATTGGTCGTGGCCTTGATCGAAATGCGCTCGGGCGCAATACCCAGCATGGCGGAAAGCGCCTCCGTCATCGCCGCGCGATGCGGCCCGACGCGCGGCGCCTCGCAGATCAGCGTGATGTCGGCGTTGGCGATGCGGCCGCCGCGCTCGCGCACCAGCTTTGCCGCGTGCTCGACGAAGATCTTCGAGGCAGCACCCTTCCATTGCGGGTCCGAGGGCGGGAAATGCGTGCCGATGTCCCCGGCGCCGCAGGTGGCGAGCAGCGCATCTGTCAGCGCGTGCAGCCCGACATCGGCGTCTGAGTGGCCGGAGAGTTTTCGTTCATAGGGAATGGCAACGCCGCAGAGCGTAACATGGTCGCCGGGCTCGAACGCATGCACGTCGTAGCCATTGCCGGTGCGAATATCCGGGAAGCGCTGCTGCGCGCTCGAGAGCCGCTGGTCGGCCAATGCGATGTCCCTTGCCCAGGTGAGTTTGACGTTGTCCGGCGAACCCGGAACGATCCTGACCGGTATCTGTGCCCATTCGGCGATCGCCGCGTCGTCCGTGAATTCCGTCTTGCCGAGATGATGCGCCTTCTCATGCGCCGCAAGCAGCGGCCAGAACGGAAAACCCTGCGGCGTCTGCGCCGCATGAAGGCCGGCCCTCGACACCGTCTCGTCGATCATGCCTGTGGCCGATTCCCGTTTCAGCGTATCGGCAACGGGAAGGGCGGGCAGGGCGCCGTGGCGCTCGCCGATGGCCTCGATGGTCCGATCGATCAGCCCGGCATCGACGAACGGGCGTACGGCGTCATGCACAAGCACCTTTTCAGGTGCCTGGTCCCTCAGCGCAAGGAGGCCGAGCCGGACGGAGGCCTGGCGCGACGGGCCGCCGATAACAGTGATGAGACGTTCGGCGTGCGCCCCTGCGGCGCGTTGCAAAAGCTCGGCATCGTCAGCGTGGATGGCGACAACAACCGGGCCGATCAACGGATGGGAGAGAAAGATATCCAGAGTATGGGCGATAACGGCACGGCCGCCGATGCGCTGATACTGCTTCGGACCGTCGGCCTGTCCGGCGCGCGCGCCTCGGCCGGCGGCAACAATCACCACCCCGATCCCGCCGCCTGAAGACGCTTGCTTTCCGCTTGCCTCGCTCATTCCGATCGGTCCTAGAGCCGGATGATTTCAGGTCGATTCGACCTGAAATCTGAATCCGTCTCTAAATCAAAGAAGTAGAGCATGATGTCGGCCGAAAACCGGTCACACTTTTCGGCATCATGCTCTAGTCGGGGTGATGGCCGAAGGCCAGCATTTTCCAAAATGCGCCTTAATGTGACGTCATTGCGCGTTGCACAACGCCGCGCTTCTGGCTAGAGAATGTGCAACGATCGAAAATGCTTGGTTTTTGTGCATGGCTGAACCGACCACATTGGCGTCGCCACTCGACATCGGCGGAGTGAAAATTCGCAACCGCGTTTTCCTCGCGCCGATGTCCGGCATCACCGACGAGCCGTTCCGGCAGCGCGCCCACGCGCATGGCGCGGGCCTGGTCGTATCGGAAATGGTGGCAAGCGGCGAACTGGCTAAGGGCAGGGCCGGCTGCGACCTGCGTATACGTCATTCCGGCCTGCCCGTACATATGGTTCAGCTGGCCGGCCGCGAGGCCGTCCATATGGGTGAGGGCGCGCGAATCGCGGCGGGCGAGGGCGCTGATATCATCGACATCAACATGGGCTGCCCGGCAAAGAAGGTGACCGGCGGCTATGCCGGTTCGGCGCTGATGCGGGACCTCGACCACGCCCTGTCGCTGATCGAGGCGGTGGTCGGCGCCGTTTCGATGCCGGTGACGGTCAAGATGCGGCTCGGCTGGGACGAAAGCGCGCTCAACGCCCCAATGCTGGCGCGCCGTGCCGAACAGGTCGGCGTCAGGATGGTGACCGTGCATGGCCGCACGCGCTGTCAGTTCTACCAGGGCAAAGCCGATTGGCGCGCCATCGCCCGCGTCAAGGACGCCGTGTCAATTCCCGTGGTGGCGAACGGGGATGTCGGCTCGCCGGAGGAAGCGGCGACAATCCTCGAACAGTCCGGCGCCGACGCCGTGATGATCGGTCGCGCGCACTATGGCGCGCCATGGGCCGCGGGCAGCATTGCGACAGCCGCGGCTGGTGCAAAAGCACAAGGCATTCCATTCACGCCGCAAGAGCTGACCGATTACGTCGTGTCGCATTACGACGACATGCTCGCGCTCTACGGCATCGAAAGCGGGCTGCGCCAGGCGCGCAAGCATCTCGGCTGGTATCTCGATCGCCATGCTCCCGAAGCTTCTGCCGAGCAGCGGAAACGCATTCTCACATCCTTCGCGCCGGGCGAAGTCATTGCCGAATTGCGCCGCGCGTTTGTCGACGGCGCGCAGTCGACCGGCCTGAGGAGCGCGGCATGAAGGCGGACGTCCCACAGCCGACTGACATGGCGGACGCCGCCAACATCGTGCTCAACACCATCCGCCGCCCGGTGATCATGGTCGACCCCGACGGCTTCATCACTTTCGCCAATGCCGACGCCGAGGATTTCTTTCGCTCGAGCGCGAATATGCTTGCTCGCAACACGCTCTCCAAGCTGGTGCCCTTCGGCAGCCCGCTGCTGACGCTCGTCGACCAGGTGCGTGAGCGGCGCGCGCCGGTCAACGAATACCGCGTCGACGTGTCGTCGCCGCGCCTCGGCATCGAGAAGATGGTCGATCTCTATGTAGCACCGGTGCCGGAGTTTCCGGGCTCGGTCGTCGTCATGTTCCAGGAACGGTCGATGGCCGACAAGATCGACCGCCAGATGACGCATCGGGGCGCTGCGCGCTCCGTCACCGGCCTTGCCGCGATGCTGGCGCATGAAATCAAGAACCCGCTCTCAGGCATCAGGGGCGCGGCGCAGCTGCTCGAATTGTCGGCTTCAGACGAGGATCGCGCGCTGACCCGCTTGATCACCGACGAGACTGACCGCATCGTCTCGCTGGTCGACCGCATGGAAGTGTTTTCCGACGAGCGGCCGATCGAGCGCTACCCAGTCAACATCCACGTCGTTCTGGATCATGTGAAGGCGATTGCCAAGAACGGTTTTGCCAGGCGGATCAAGATCTTGGAGGAATATGATCCATCATTGCCTCCGGTCTTCGCCAACCGTGACCAGCTGATCCAGGTCTTCCTCAATCTGGTCAAGAACGCCGCCGAGGCGATCGGCGCCGACCCGCAGGGCGAGATCGTGCTCTCGACGGCCTTTCGTCCGGGCATTCGCGTCTCGGTGCCCGGCACGCAGGACCGCGTCTCGCTGCCGCTGGAATTCTGCGTGCATGACAATGGCCCCGGCGTATCGGAAGACATCCTGCCGATCCTGTTCGATCCGTTCATCACCACCAAGCCGAACGGGTCCGGCCTCGGGCTGGCCTTGGTCGCCAAGATCGTCGGTGAGCATGGCGGCATCATCGAATGCGATTCGACCGCCCGCGGCACCACTTTTCGCGTCCTTATGCCGGCCTGGAAAGAGACATCGCAGGGCTCGGGCGACGAAGCTGAAGGAGACCGCAAATGAGCGCTCGCGGCAATATTCTGGTCGCGGACGACGATGCGGCCATCCGCACCGTGCTCAACCAGGCGCTGTCACGCGTCGGCCACGAGGTGCGCGTCACCTCGAACGCCTCAACCCTGTGGCGCTGGGTGGCGGCTGGCGAGGGCGATCTGGTCATCACCGACGTGGTGATGCCCGACGAGAACGCCTTCGACATGCTGCCGCGCATTAAGAAGGCGCGGCCCGAGCTGCCGGTCATCGTCATGAGCGCGCAGAACACGTTCATGACCGCGATTCGCGCCTCCGAGACCGGCGCCTACGAATATCTGCCGAAGCCGTTCGACCTCACCGAGCTGCTCAACATCGTCAACCGGGCGCTGTCCGAGCCGAAGCGGCCGAAGCTCGACGCCCGCGCCGAAGACCAGCCGGAAACGATGCCGCTGGTCGGCCGCTCCGCCGCCATGCAGGACATCTACCGCATGCTGGCGCGCATGATGCAGACCGACCTCACGGTCATGATCAGCGGCGAATCCGGTACCGGCAAGGAGCTGGTGGCGCGCGCGCTGCATGAATATGGCCGCCGCCGCGGCGGTCCGTTCGTGGCCATCAACATGGCGGCGATCCCGCGCGATCTCATCGAATCGGAACTCTTCGGCCACGAGAAAGGCGCTTTCACCGGCGCGCAGAACCGTTCCAGCGGCCGCTTCGAGCAGGCGGAGGGCGGCACGCTGTTCCTCGACGAGATCGGCGACATGCCGATGGAGGCGCAGACCCGGCTGCTGCGCGTCCTGCAGCAGGGCGAATACACGACGGTCGGCGGTCGCACGCCGATCAAGACCGACGTGCGCATCGTCGCGGCCACCAACAAGGACCTGCGCACGCTGATCAACCAGGGCCTCTTCCGCGAGGACCTGTTCTATCGCCTCAATGTCGTGCCGCTGAGGCTGCCGGCGCTGCGCGAGCGTTCGGAGGATATTCCCGACCTGGTGCGGCACTTCTTCAAGCAAGGCGCCAGCGAGGGCCTGCAGACCAAGCGCATTTCGTCCGGCGGCATCGAGCTCATGAAGCGATATCCCTGGCCGGGCAATGTGCGCGAGCTGGAAAACCTGGTGCGTCGGCTGGCCGCCCTCTACTCGCAGGACGAGATTTCGTCGGAGATCATCGAGTCCGAGCTCAAGACCGGCGAAAGGCCGGTCGTGCCGGACGGCGGCGCGCTCATTCCCGACGATCTGTCGATCGGCCAGGCGGTCGAGCATTTCCTGCAGCGCTATTTCGCCTCCTTCGCCGGCGAATTGCCTCCGTCGGGCCTTTACCAACGCATTCTTGCCGAGGTCGAATATCCGCTGGTGCTGGCTTCGATGACGGCTACGCGCGGCAACCAGATCAAGGCTGCGGAGCTTTTGGGGCTCAACCGCAACACGCTGCGCAAGAAGATCCGCGAGCTTGGCGTCAACGTATACAAGTCGTCCAGGCAGCCATAGAGCCGCCTCGCGCTCGCGGTAATTGGCGAATTGACGGGGGAAAGATTTCGTCCTCGGCCACACTTGTTGCATAATCGCCACAATGCGTTGCATACATCCGACGCAATGACCGACTCTGTACCGCGACATGGCAGCTGAGGCTCCGACCCTGAACCAACCGCTTTTCAGTCAGGCCGGCACGCGTGACGGCCGACGGCTGCTGGCGCTGCCCGGCGTAGTCGCCATCGCCGGCGCGGTGATCACGGCGGCGATCTCGTTTGCCATCCTGGTCGGGGCCACGCCGATCGCGCCGACCGCCGACACGACCTGGGCCCTGGTCGCGGCCAACGCCGTCTTTGTCCTGTTCCTCATCGCGCTGATTGCCCGCGAGGTGCGCCGCATCGTCCTGGCGCGGCGCCACGGCAGGGCCGCCTCGCGGCTGCATGTGCGCATCGTCGCGATGTTCGCGCTGGTTGCCGCCATCCCGGCCATCATGGTGGCGATCATCGCCTCGATCACGCTCGACATCGGCCTCGACCGCTGGTTCGAGATCCGCACCAAGACGATCGTCAACTCGTCGCTGTCGATTGCCGACGCCTATGTGCAGGAGAACGCGCGCAACCTGCAGGGCACGACATTGTCGATGGCTTACGATCTCGATGCTTCGCGCACGCTCTACGGCCTCGACCGGGGCGGGTTCCTCGATCTGTTGAACAAGGAAGCCGTTGGACGCGGACTGGCGCATGCGGCCCTGATCAAGCCCGACGGCTCGTTCGTCATGAACGCCAAGACCGATGCTGATTTCCCCATGCCCGAGCCGCCGTCGGGCGCCGTCGACACCGCGTCCGACGGCAAGCCGGTTCTGATAGAACCGCGCACCCGCAACATCATGGGCGCCATCATCAAGCTGCGCGAGATCGAGGGGCTTTACCTCTATACTATTCGGCTGGTCGATCCCGACGTCATCAAGGCGCGACAGATCGTCAAGGCCAACACAGACGAATACCGCAACCTGGAGGACAACCGCCGGACTTCGCAGGTCGCCTTTGCGCTGCCTTACCTGTCGCTTACGCTGATCATCATCCTGTCGGCGATCTGGACCGGCATCGCGGTTGCCGATCGGATCGTGCGGCCGATCCGCCAGCTGATCGGCGCTGCCGACGAGGTGGCCACCGGCAATCTCGACGTCGCTGTCCCCGTGCGCCAGTCCGACGGCGACGTCGCCTCGCTCGGCGATACCTTCAACAACATGATCCTCGAGCTCAAATCGCAGCGCAACGAGCTCCTCTCGGCCAAGGATCTGATCGACGAGCGCCGGCGTTTCTCGGAGGCGGTGCTGGCCGGCGTCACCGCCGGCGTCATCGGCGTCGATCCCTACGGCATCATCACCATCGTCAATCGCTCGGCCGAAACCATGCTGGCGATTTCGGCCAGTGCAACACTCGGCCAGAACCTTTCGGCAGTCCTGCCCCTTGTCGGCCGGGTCTTCGAGATCGGACGCCAGTCAGGCAAGCCGGTCTACCGCGAGCAGGTGACCTTCTTTCGCACCGGCCTGGAGCGCACCTTCAACGTCCAGGTTACCGTCGAGTCCGGCGACGACGGCGAGGAAGAGAAGTCCTACGTGGTCACGGTCGACGACATCACCGATCTCGTCCAGGCGCAGCGTTCTTCGGCCTGGGCGGATGTGGCGCGGCGCATCGCGCATGAGATCAAGAATCCGCTGACGCCGATCCAGCTCTCGGCCGAGCGCATCAGGCGCCGCTACGGCAAGGTCATCACCGAGGATCGCGAGGTCTTCGACCAGTGCACCGACACCATCATCCGCCAGGTCGAGGACATCGGCCGCATGGTCGACGAATTCTCGGCCTTCGCTCGCATGCCGAAGCCGGAGATGAAGGCGATCGATCTGCGTGAGTCGCTGCGAGAGGCCTCCTTCCTGGTCGAGGTCAGCCGTCCCGACATCGCTTTCCAGCGCGATTTCGGCAGCGAGCCGTTGAAGGGCACTTTCGACAGCCGCCTGATGGCGCAGGCCTTCGGCAACGTCATCAAGAACGCCGCCGAGGCGATCGACGGGCTTGATGCGGAGGACCGTTCGGACGGCACAATCCGGATTCAAGCCGGGCGCCAAGATGGCGCCATACGAATCGACGTTATCGACAACGGCAAGGGGCTGCCGCGCGAGAATCGCCAAAGGCTTCTCGAGCCCTATATGACGACGCGCGAGAAGGGCACTGGGCTTGGCCTCGCTATCGTCAAGAAGATCGTGGAAGACCATGGCGGCCGTCTCGAATTGCACGACGCGCCAGCGGATTTCCATGGTGGCCGGGGCGCGATGATCTCGATCATCCTGCCTCCGGCAACGGTCGTCGCCGCGCCGCCACGCGGTGAAGGTCGAAACGAACACCAACGAGAAACTGAAAAGGTCGGTAATGGCGTCTGACATTCTTATCGTCGATGACGAGGAAGACATCCGCGAACTTGTCGCCGGTATCCTGAGCGACGAGGGTCATGAAACCCGTACGGCGTATGACGCCGACAGCGCGCTGGCGGCGATCGCCGATCGCGCGCCGCGGCTGATTTTCCTCGACATCTGGCTGCAGGGCTCGCGCCTCGACGGCTTGGCTCTGCTTGACGAGATCAAGACCATGCACCCCAGCATGCCGGTGGTGATGATTTCCGGCCACGGCAACATCGAAACGGCGGTGTCGGCCATCCGGCGCGGCGCCTATGACTTCATTGAGAAGCCGTTCAAGGCCGATCGCCTCATCCTGATCGCCGAACGCGCCCTGGAGACGTCCAAGCTGCGGCGCGAGGTCTCCGACCTCAAGCAGCGCAGCGGCGAGACCTTCGACCTGATCGGCATGTCGTCGGCCATGAGCCAACTGCGGCAGACTATCGAGCGCGTCGCGCCCACCAACAGCCGTGTCATGATCGTTGGTCCCTCAGGCTCCGGCAAGGAACTGACCGCGCGCGCCATCCATGCGCTGTCGTCGCGCAAGACTGGTCCGTTCGTCACGCTGAGCGCGGCCACCATCACGCCCGAGCGCATGGAGATCGAGCTGTTCGGCACCGAATCGAACGGTACGGAACGCAAGGTCGGCGCGCTGGAGGAGGCGCATCGCGGCATCCTTTATATCGACGAAGTCGCCGACATGCCGCGCGAAACGCAAAACAAGATCCTGCGCGTGTTGGTCGAGCAGCAATTCGAGCGGGTAGGCGGCACCAAGCGCGTCAAGGTCGATGTCCGCATCATCTCGTCCACCTCGCAAAACCTCGAGGCGATGATCGCAGACGGTCGCTTCCGCGAGGACCTCTATCACCGACTGGCGGTGGTTCCGGTCATTGTGCCGGGGCTGGCCGAGCGGCGCGAGGACATTCCCTATCTCGTAGACAATTTCATGAAGCAGATCGCGCGCCAGGCCGGCATCAAGCCGCGCCGCATCGGCGACGACGCGCTGGCCGTGCTGCAGGCGCATAACTGGCCGGGCAACGTTCGCCAGCTGCGCAACAATGTCGAACGGCTGATGATTCTGGCGCGCGGCGAAGAGGCCGATGCGCCGATCACCGCCGACCTTCTGCCCTCCGAGATCGGCGACGTGATGCCACGCACACCCAACCAGTCGGACCAGCACATCATGGCGCTGCCGTTGCGCGAGGCACGCGAGCAGTTCGAGAAGGACTATCTGATCGCCCAGATCAACCGCTTCGGCGGCAACATCTCGAAGACGGCCGAGTTCATCGGCATGGAAAGGTCGGCCCTGCATCGCAAGCTGAAGTCGCTGGGGGTGTAGGACCGGCGTGGCTCAGCCGATTGTCTGTTACGACAGCGGCGGAATCGCCTAAGAAGTCCGGACGTTTTTCCCTGAGGATGCCCATGCCGCGCATTGCCTATGTCAACGGGCGCTATGTCGTCCACGCCCAAGCCAGCGTGCACATTGAGGATCGCGGCTACCAGTTCGCCGACGGCGTCTATGAGGTCTGCGAGGTGGCCCGTGGCCATATCGTCGACATGCAGCGCCACCTTGCGCGGCTCAAGCGCTCGCTGAAGGAACTGTCGATCGCCTGGCCGGTCTCGGAAGGCGTCCTGCCGATGCTGCTGCGCGAGGTGGTCAACCGCAATGGCGTGGTCAACGGCCTCGTCTATGTGCAGGTGACACGCGGCGTCGCCAGCCGTGACTTCGTTTTTCCGCCGACGGGGACGAAATCTTCCCTGGTCATAACCGCCAGGAAAGCCGATCCGGCGGCAAATGCGAAGCGGGTGGAGACCGGCATCAAGGTCATCACCGTGCCCGAGAATCGCTGGGACCGGGTCGACATCAAGAGCACGGGCCTTTTGCCCAATGTGCTTGCCAAACAGAAGGCCAAGGAAGCCGGCGCCCAGGAAGCCTGGTTCGTCGACGCGGATGGCAATGTCAAGGAAGGTGGTTCGTCCAACGCCTGGATCGTCACCCGGGACGGCGTTCTGGTGACCCGGCCGGCCGAGCACGGCATCCTGCGTGGCATCACCCGCACCACGCTCTTCGACGTCGCCGCCAAGCTCGGCCTCAAGATCGAGGAGCGCGGTTTTTCGGTCACTGAGGCCAAGGCGGCCAGGGAGGCGTTCATCAGTTCGGCGACCACAATCGCCATGCCGGTAATCGAAATCGACGGCGCGCCGATAGCAAACGGCCACCCTGGTTCTATGACACTTTCGTTGCGGCAGGCTTTTTTTGACGTTGCGGAAAAAAGTCCAGCCTGATAACCGCAAAGGTGGAATGAACCTCAACTATCTCGTTCTGCTTGTCGTTTAAACGGCAAGAGGGGGTTTGCGCGCTTGACAGGTGCCGCGTAATTTGGCGCACTGGCCCGCAGACCGAAGGGGATCGGCGAAAGACAAAAACAATGGCGGAACGATCGCAAAACCTTCAGGACCTGTTCCTGAATTCAGTTCGCAAGAGCAAAAATCCACTTACTATCTTCCTCATCAACGGCGTGAAGCTGACCGGCGTCGTCACTTCGTTCGACAATTTTTGTGTGTTGTTGCGGCGTGACGGGCACTCCCAGCTCGTCTACAAGCACGCCATTTCCACGATCATGCCGAGCCAGCCGGTTCAGATGTTCGATGGCGAGGAAAGCCAGGGCGTCTGATTGGCACGTGATAAGGACGCGGACCGCAGCGTTCGCGGAAAACAAGGACATCAACTCGGGCCGGAAGCCAAGGATCCGACTCGGGCTGTAGTCATTGTGCCGGTGCTTACCCGCCAGCCGCGCGGCGACGAGGAAACCAGCCGTCCACGTCTGACCCGCTCGGCGGATGCCCGCCATGACGAGGCGGTCGGGCTTGCCAGTGCCATCGATCTCAACCCGGTCCACACCGCGGTGGTGACGGTCGCCGATCCGCGGCCGGCGACGCTGCTCGGCAGCGGCAAGGTGGCCGAGTTCGCCGACATCGTGAAGGAGCGCAAGGCGGAGTTGGTCATTGTCGACCATCCGCTGACGCCGGTGCAGCAGCGCAACCTCGAAAAAGAACTGAATGCCAAGGTGCTCGACCGCACCGGGCTCATTCTTGAGATCTTCGGCGAGCGGGCGCGCACCAAGGAAGGCACGCTGCAGGTCGAGCTTGCGCATCTCAATTACCAGAAGGGCCGACTGGTGCGCAGTTGGACCCACCTGGAGCGGCAGCGCGGCGGCGCCGGCTTCCTCGGCGGTCCCGGCGAAACCCAGATCGAATCCGACCGCCGCATCCTGCAGGACAAGATCACCAAGCTGAAGCACGAGCTTGAAACGGTGCGGCGCACGCGCGACCTCCACCGGGCCAAGCGCAAGAAGGTGCCTTTCCCGGTCGTGGCAATCGTCGGCTACACCAATGCCGGCAAGTCGACGCTGTTCAACCGGCTGACCGGGGCAGGGGTGCTGGCAGAGGACATGCTGTTCGCGACGCTCGATCCCACCTTGCGGCGCGTGCGGCTGCCGCACGGCACGCCGATCATCCTGTCGGATACGGTCGGCTTCATCTCCGACCTGCCAACTCATCTTGTGGCCGCCTTTCGGGCGACGCTGGAAGAGGTGGTCGAGGCCGATCTGGTGCTGCATCTGCGCGACATCTCCGATCCGGACACGGCGGCCCAGGCTGAGGATGTCGAACGCATCCTTGCCGATCTCGGCGTCGACGCCGCCGACACCAACCGCGTGATCGAGGTCTGGAACAAGATCGACCTGCTCGACGAAGGCAATCGCGAGCGGCTGCTTGCGGAGGGCGCGAGCGGCAAGTCTCCACCGATCGCGATTTCGGCAGTGACCGGCGAGGGGCTCGACACGCTGAAGGCGCTCATCGAGACGCGCGTGTCGGGCGAACTGGAAACGATGACGGTGACGTTGAGCCCGGCCCAGCTCGGCCAGGTCGACTGGCTCTACCGCAACGGCGACATCGTTTCGCGCACCGACAATGAGGACGGCAGCGTCACCCTCTCGCTCACGGCCACGCACAGCGCCCGGCAGGAGATCGAAAGCCGCCTGCATCGCAAGAACGGCGGCTAAC
Organism: Mesorhizobium sp. WSM4976; assembly: GCF_029625685.1. Classification (NCBI taxonomy): domain Bacteria; kingdom Pseudomonadati; phylum Pseudomonadota; class Alphaproteobacteria; order Hyphomicrobiales; family Phyllobacteriaceae; genus Mesorhizobium; species Mesorhizobium sp. WSM4976. Next base: position 111,820 of record NZ_JARTVT010000023.1, on the reverse strand, counting down.
CGGCTGATTACTTGGCGCCCTTGGCCTGCTGCCAGAGTGCTTCCATCTCTTCGAGCGTCGCCTTCTCCAGCGAACTGTCCGAAGCCGCCAAGGCCTGCTCGACATAGTGGAAGCGCGAGCGGAACTTTTCATTGGTGCCGCTGAGTGCTGCTTCCGAGTCGAGCTTGAGGTGGCGGCCGAGATTGACGAGGGCAAACAGCATGTCGCCGAACTCGTCCTTGATCGGTCCGGTATCGCCCCCGGCAAGCGCCTCGCGCAATTCACCGATCTCCTCCTCGATTTTGTCGAGGATGGGGGCTGCCTCGCTCCAGTCGAAGCCGACGCGCGCGGCTTTCTCCTGCAGCTTCAGCGCGCGCGTCAGGGCAGGGAGCGCGACCGGCACGCTGTCGAGATAGCCTTTGCCGTGATCTTCCGGATCGAGCCCACGCGCGACGCGGGCACTGCGCTTTTCAGCCTTCTCCTCAGCTTTGATCTTTTCCCACATGCCCTTGGCCATGCCGGCGCTGCGCGCCTTCTCGTCGCCGAAGACGTGCGGATGGCGGCGGATCATCTTGGTGGTGATGGCCTCGACGACATCGCCGAAAGCGAACTCGCCGATTTCCTCGGCCATCTGCGCATGGTAGACGACCTGCAAAAGCAGGTCGCCCAGCTCCTCGCGCAAATCGTCGAAATCGCCACGCGCGATCGCGTCAGCCACTTCATAGGCCTCCTCGATCGTGTAGGGCGCGATGGTCGAAAAGTTCTGCTCGACATCCCACGGACAGCCGGTCTTGGGCACGCGCAGCGCCGCCATGATCTCGATCAGCCGGGAAATGTCTTTCGAGGGTTTCATAGCCTCAAGCCTAGCGCTCAGCCCACAATCCGGCCATCTCAGCGGCTCGCCGGCGTGACTTGTCCACAGCTGTCGCAGGCCTTCAGTCGAGCACCGAGACGATCGCCTTGGCAAGACTGTCCAATCCGTCTTCAGGCAGACCGGCAACGTTGATGCGGCTGTCACCGACCATGTAGACGGCGTGCTCGGTGCGCAGGCGTTCGACCTGCGCCTCGGTCAGCCCGAGGCGGGAAAACATGCCGCGATGGCTGGCGACGAAATCGAAGCGGTCGGAGTTGGACTGCCGGCGCAATGCTTCGGCGAAGGCGACGCGGAGCCTCAGCATGCGCAGCCGCATCTCCTCGAGTTCCGTCTCCCAGTCCTTTCTGAGGTTGGCATCCTCCAGCACCATCCGCACGGCGGCCGCGCCATGATCCGGTGGCATCGAATAGAGCGCGCGCGCGGCTGCCAGCATCTGGCTCATCGCCACCTCGGCCTGGGCGCCGTCCTTGGCCATGATCATCGCGGCGCCCACGCGGTCGCGGTAGACGGCAAAGTTCTTCGAGCAGCTTGAAGCGACGACCATCTCCGGCACCTTGCCGGCCAGCAGACGCAGACCGGCGGCGTCGGCGTCGAGGCCCTCGCCAAACCCCTGATAGGCGATGTCGACGAAAGGCAGCAGGCCGCGCTCCAGGAGAACGTCCGAGACCTTCGCCCATTGATCGAGATCGAGATTGGCGCCGGTCGGGTTGTGGCAGCAGCCATGCAGCAGCACGACGTCGCCGCTACTGGCCGCCCTGAGCGTTGCCAGCATCTCGTCGAAGCGCACAGCGCCCGAAGCAGCGTCGAAATAGGGATAATCGCGAACTTGCAGACCGGCGGCACGCATCACCGGCAGATGGTTCGGCCAGGTCGGATCGGACAGCCAGACCGTCGCGCCGGGCCGCGTGCGCTGCAGAAGCTCGGCCACCAGCCTGAGCGCGCCGGATCCCCCCGGGGCCTGAGCTGCGCGGATGCGCGAATGGTCGGCCTTCTCGCCAAAGGCGAGCTTTATCATGGCGGCATTGAAGCCGGTGTCGCCGGCAAGGCCGAGATAGGTCTTGGTGTCCTGGCTGGCCAGCAGCCGCTTCTCTGCCTCGCGCACGGCGCGCATCACCGGCGTCTTGCCGTCGATGTCCTTGTAGACGCCGACGCCGAGGTCGACTTTGCCCGGACGTGGATCGTTGCGATAGAGGCCGATCAGGGCAAGGATCTTGTCGGCGGGCGCGGGCTGCAGTGGCGGCGGATTGATACGCAAATCGATCCCGCCACGCCAGCGGTTTCCTCAGCGCCCCGGCGATGCATAAAGAAAATGCCGGGCAAGGGATTAAATTCCCTACATGCTCCGTAAACAGGGCATGAAACGGTCGATGGCACGCTTCGATACCGTCGGGCAGCTGGGGTCGCTGCGGCGTTACGCGCGCTCGCTGACGCGCGACGGCACTGATGCTGAGGATCTCGTTCATGACGCGCTGGTGCGCGCCTATGAGCGGCGCGCGACCTTTCGCTCGGACGGCAATTTGCGCGCCTGGCTGCTGGCGATCGTGCACAACATGTTCATCGACCGCATGCGCTCGCGCCGTTCCGAGGCAGCGCGCATCGAACAGGCCGGCATTGTCGCCGACCAGAGCGTGCCTGCCTCGCAGGATCATTCCGTGCGCCTGTCGCAGGTCCGGGAGGCGTTTCTTTCGCTCCCCGAGGAACAGCGCTCGGCGCTCCATCTCGTCGCCATCGAGGGGCTTTCCTATCAGCAGGCCGCCGAGGTCATCGGCGTGCCGCTCGGCACGCTGATGTCGCGCATCGGCCGTGCGCGCGCCGCGCTGCGCGAGATGGAGGAGCGCGCGCCGCAGAAAGCCAGGCCCCATCTCAGGATCGTGGGAGACGATCAATGACCGTTATTGTCGACCCCGTAACCGACGCCGATCTCGACGCCTATGTCGACGATCAACTGGATGTCGCCCGCCGCATCGAGGTCGAGGCGCACCTCGCCGCGCGCCCGGAAGCGGCGGCGCGTGTGATGTCGGACCTGAGGACGCGCGACGAACTGCGCGTCGCGCTTGCCGGACCCGTCGGCACGGCGCGTCCGGCCACGACCGAAGCAGCGCGGCGGCTGGAAAGGGCGCTTGCCAGGGGGCGTATGCTTGCCGTGCTGCAGCGCGCCGCAGCCGCGGCCGTGCTGGTCGCCGCGGGCTGGCTGGCCAACGGCATTTTCGGACCGATCGCGGTGACCAAGGTGGTCGCCTCGACACAGCCGCCGGCCTATGTCGAGGACGCGGTCAGGGCGCACCGGACGACCTTGACGCGCGAGACGATGTCGTCACAGCGGGAAGCGCCCGGCTATGATGCCGACGAGATCCGCGCCGCCACCGCAATCGTCATGCCGTCGCTGCCCGACGACTGGAAGATCCGCGACGTCCAGGTCTATCCATCGCAATTCGGGCCGAGCGTTGAGATGGCGGTCCAGACCAGAGACCTCGGCCTCGTCTCGTTGTTCGCGATCAGACCGGGCACGTTCGACGTCGTGAAGCCGACGGTCGCGCCCGCAGACGACATCTCAACCGCCTATTTCCAGATCGGCGAGGTCGCCTATGCGGTGGTCGGGCGCGGCGACGCCGGCAGCCTCGACCGTGCCGCCGAAAAACTAGCCAGAACCCTCTACTGAGAACCAAGGAGAACCTGATGAACAGCCCCAATTTGGGATACCGAATGGGCACGGGCGTCCAGGCCGGAGCCGTCTATGACGAGGGCCTGCGCAAGCACATGCTGCGCGTCTACAACTATATGGGCCTCGGCCTCGTCGTCACCGGCCTCGTCGCCTTCTTCGTGGCCTCAACGCCGGCGCTCTACGTGCCAATCTTCTCCAGCCCGCTGAAATGGGTGGTGATGCTGGCGCCGCTCGCCTTCGTCATGCTCTTCTCGTTCAAGATGCAGACCATGTCGGCCGCGAGCGCGCAGACGATGTTCTGGGCCTTCTGCGCCGTCATGGGCCTGTCGCTCGCCTCGGTGTTCCTGGTCTTCACCTCGACGAGCATCGCGCGCACCTTCTTCATCGCCGCAACGATGTTCGGCGCCACCAGCCTTTACGGCTACACGACCAGGCGCGACCTGACGCAGTTCTCGTCCTTCCTGATCATGGGCCTGATCGGCGTGGTGATCGCCAGCCTGGTCAATCTGTTCCTCGGCTCGACCGCGCTGCAATTCGCCATCTCGGTGATCGGCATCGCCGTCTTCGTCGGCCTCACTGCCTGGGATACGCAGACCATCAAGGAGCAGTATGCGGAGAATTTCGATGCCGAATCGCAGCAGAAGCTCGCCGTCTTCGGCGCCTTCTCGCTCTATCTGAACTTCATCAACATCTTCCAGCTGCTGCTGAATTTCACCGGCGAGCGCGAATAGTCCGGGCCGTGGCAGGCAACACTGCTGACCTCGGCGTGGCCGGAGGGAAACCTCCGGCCATTTTTGTCGACTGCGCCCAAAGCGTCCACGACCAAGGTGGGATCTGCCTGCCGTGCTTGAGTTCACGCGCGCCCTTTTGCTAGCCTGCCGGTCAAACCAGCCAGCCAAGAGGACACAATGGAACAGGTGACGCTCCACGCTGACGGGATCTCGGCGACCATCGTCGGGCAGGGAGCCGAGCTGGTCTCGCTGCGCGATGGCGACGGCACCGAGCTTCTGTGGCAGGCGGGCGCCGCCTGGCGGCGCCATTCGCCGGTCCTGTTCCCGACCGTCGGCCGGCTGAAGGGCGATCAGCTGCGCCATCGCGGCCAAACTTATCCGATGACGCAGCATGGCTTTGCCCGCGACCGGCGCTTTGCCTGGGAGGAGCAGAGACCCACCTCCTGCAAATTGGTCCTGTCGGATGACGCCGAAACCCGGACGCACTACCCCTTCGCCTTTCGCCTCGCCATCGGCTACGAGCTGAAGCCGCGGCAGCTCGGCGTGACCTTCGAGATCACCAACACCGGCGACGAGTTGCTGCCGGCCTCGATCGGCGCGCATCCGGCGTTCAACTGGCCGCTGCTGCCGGAACTGGCCAAGGAAGCCTATCGGCTGACCTTCGCCAAGGATGAAGCTGCGCCGATCCGCCGGCTGAAGGATGGCCTGCTGCTGCCGGACCCGCTACCGACGCCCATCGAGGGAAAGACGCTGCCGCTGTCCGAAAGATTGTTCGTCGACGACGCCGTCATCCTCGACAAGCCGGCCAGCACCAGCGTGCGCTACACCGCCGGCCGCGGCCCGGCGATCGAGATGTCGTGGCAAGGCTTCAACGAGCTGGGCATCTGGTCCAAGCCGGGCGGCGCGCCGTTCCTGTGCATCGAGCCCTGGCACGGTATTGCCAGTCCCGCCGATTTCGATGGCGAGTTCGCCGACAAGCCTGGTGTCATGCTGATTGAGCCGGGCGCCCGGCGCGTCCTGAGCTACCGGATCGGCCTCAGCCGGGACGCCTGAACCGTGGCGTACGCCATCAAGGCCGAGATCGAGGACCCGCAGGCGGAAACCTTGGTCTTCGCCGCCCAGAAAACCATGTATGGCGGCAAGCACATCGCTGAAGGCGATATCGTATTCCTGTTCGCCAGTGAGAATGAAGGCGGGCAGGGGCTGTTCGCGCGTGGCATCGTGACCTCTTCGAAGGCCATCCCGAGACGTCCCGATCTCGAACGGCAGACACCGCGTGTCAGCATCACCATCCGGCGCACGGCCTTGGCGACGAAGCGTCTGAGCCGCGATGAGCTCAAGCGCTTCAAGGATTGGAACGACGGCCGGCCCGAGACCGAGCTCAACTTCAAATTCTACCGCCAGGCGACGAACAAGATCGTCGGCATCTCGGACGGGGCGGCCGCGTTTCTCGAAGAGTTCTTCCAGCACCCGTGACCGCTGAAAGACCGCAAAAAGGAAAGCCCGGCGCGGGGTCGGGCCAATCCAAACCGGGACTATCGATTGGTCAGTTGCCGAACTTGTAGCTCAACCTCGCCATGACGACGTCGGCCCTGGCCTTGACCTTGTACGTCTCCGGATTGTTTCCGAGCGAACCGTTGTCGAACACGTTAGGTCCGGTGCTGATCTTGGAGCCGAGATCGATATGCGTGTAGTCGACGCCCAGGCTTAGCTTGTCGGTGAGGGCATAATCGATGCCTGCGCCTATGGCATAGCCGTTGTGCCAGTCGTTCTGCTCGTAAGTGACGAGAGCGTCACTGTCGCGCGCCTTGAAGCCGACCTCGCCGCCGGCATAGCCGCCCTTGGCATAGATCAGAACGCGATCAAAGGCATAGCCGATCCGGCCTACCACTGTTGCATAATGCTGGATTCGACCGGTCTCGGTATCGCTGTCCGGGAAATACGGGCTGACGATCGTCTTTCTTATTCCCGTCGCAGTCCACGAGGCTTCGCCGCCCAGCACGAATTGGTTCCACTGATACTGAGCGCCGACATGTACACCACCGGCTATGTTGGTATCGCTGAAATCGAAACCCTCGGTTCCAGCAGGAACCAGATCTGTAAAGAAGCCGCCACTCGGCTGCTGTACATCCGTCGCCTTGATGTGGCCATTGGCGACTCCGATATGCGCGCCGGCATAGAAGCCGCTCCAATCATAGGCCGAGCCGGCGATCGGGCGAGCCATATCTGCGGCCGAAGCGGCGGTCGCGCTGAGCCCAGCCAGCGCGGCAGTTGCAATAAGTCTCTTCACTGAATTCCTCCGATCCACCCAAATCCCATCGGAGCTCCAACATAAACGAATATTTTGAAATAAGGTGTGATGATTTAGCCGCACTATCAATAAATCAACAAGGTGCACGAAGGCGGCAAGAAAAACAGTAATCGCTAATATAATCCCGATAATGAAGTCCCTGACAAACGGAAATAGACGGCTGCCGAGCTTCTACATTTGCCGGACTACAGCGCCTATCGCGTTGACGACAAGTCGGGCGGCGACCAGGGCAGACAGGCCGTCAATGTCGGCGGGAGGATAGAACTCGACAAGGTCGAATCCAGCGAGCCTGGCCCGCCTGCCAAGCCCGGCAATCAGGTCGATCGTTTGTGTGTAGCTGAGGCCGCCAGGCGTGCGCGCAGCCACGCCCGGCATGGTGCCAGGATCGAGCCCGTCGCAGTCCAGAGTGACGACGACCTGTGCGCCTTCGGGAATATGCCGCAGAGCGATCTCCACGCCTTGAGCGTGGACCTCGCGCGCGGTGACGAAGCGGCTGCCATAGCCCCGCGCCGCTTCGATTTCGGCGGGACGCGCGCTGCCGACGCTGCGCAGGCCGACCTGCACCATGCCTGCCACATGCGGCATCTCGCTTGCTCGCCGCATCGGGCTCGAATAGCCGTAGCGTTCGCCGTGCACCTCGTCACGCCAGTCGATATGGGCGTCGATCTGCAGGATCCAGATTGGTCCGCGGTCGGCAAAGCCGGCAAGGAATGGAACGATGACGGAATCGTCACCGCCAAGCATGATCGGTACGGCCGGGAGGGACAGAACTTCGCGCGTCCTTGCCTCGATCCGGGCCCGGTTGCCGGCATTGTCATGCATGATGGTCATGATGTCGCCGGTATAGGTGCAGCAGCACGGTCCGCCATTGAACAACGGACCACCGAGATCGAAATCCCAATGCTCGACCAGCGGGGCATCGCCCTGGCTGACGGTGCGGATGGCGTTGGCGGCCTCGGCATAGCCGCTGCTGTCCTTGCCACGATAGGTGCTTCCATGACCTGCTCCGAAGATCACGGCCCGCGGCATGCGCCCGTCGGAGAGGTGACTGGGGAAGCCGAGAAAGGTAGGCAAGGCGGTCATTTCCGGATGCTTTCATTGTTGCGGCCAGCTTTGGGATTGCGGCACAGCGCCACCCGAACGTAAGTCGCATAAGATATATTATGGAACTTAGGCGCTGGGCGCCGACCCGAGAATTGCAGCGGATTTCGCCATTGGCGACAAACTCTGTGGACTGGGCAGCACTCGCGACTTCGCGAATTCAGGCTACCAGCCAAAGCCATGAATGGCGAGATGCGGCACCAACTGAGCAGCTGTCGCTATCGTTCTGACTCGTAAGGAATTTCGATGATCATGCCGTCATAGGCCGGCACCACGTGCTCCGGCGTCTCGGCCATCACCACGGCGTAGTCCAGCGGCACGTGCATATGCGTCAGCACGGCCTTGTTCGGAGCCAGTTTCTCGATCCAGCCCAGAGCCTGACCGAGCGACAGATGGCTGGGATGGGTCTTGTACTGCAGCGCGTCGAGCACCAGCATGTCGAGGCTCAGCAACCGCTCGGCAGTGGCGGGCGGGAAGTCGCTGATATCCGGGCAGTAGGCAAGCCCGCCGATGCGGAAGCCCAGCGAAATGATGTCGCCATGGATCTGCGGCAGCGGCTCAAAGGTGAGGGCGCCCCCCTCGCCTTCGATCACCACCGGTCTCGCATGGTCGACGATATGGGGCTTGACGATCGGCGGATACGAGCTGCCGGCCGGCGTCTCGAAGCAATAGCCGAAGGCTTGACGCAGCCGCTCCATCGTCGGTTCGTCGGCGTAGATGTCGATCCTGTGCCGCTGGTCGTGCACAAAGCCACGCAGATCGTCGATGCCATGGATATGATCGGCGTGCGGATGGGTATAGACGACGGCATCGATACGCCTGACCGAAGCCAACAGCATCTGCTGGCGAAAATCCGGTCCCGTGTCGATGACGACAGTGGTGCGCGCGCCGTTGGCGGCAATCCGCTCGACCAGGGCTGCCGTGCGCATGCGCAGGTTTTTCGGATTCGCGGGATCGCAATTGCCCCAATCGCCGGTGATGCGCGGCGTGCCGGGCGATGAGCCGCAGCCAAGGATGGTGACGCGCAGCCGGTCGCTCATGTCCGCGCCATGTCCGGGCGCGGCATCTTGGTGAACAGCCTGAAGAAATTGCTGGTGGTGATATCGGCGATCTCGGTTTCGCTGACACCAATGGTCTCGGCAAGAACCTTTGCCGTGTTCGTGACATAAGCTGGTTCGTTGCGTTTTCCCCGATGCGGGATCGGCGCGAGGTAGGGCGCGTCGGTCTCGACCAGCAGCCGATCACGCGGAACATCGGCCGCGATGGCCCGCAATTCGGGGGAATTCTTGAAGGTCAGGATGCCGGAGAAGGAAACGTAGCCGCCCAGCGCCACGCCGATTTCGGCCAGCCTGCGTCCGGACGAAAAACAGTGCAGAATGAAGGGGAAGGCGCCCTTCCCTGTCTCGTCTTCGAGGATCGACGCCATGTCGTCGTCGGCACTGCGCGCATGGATGACCAGCGGCAGGCCCGTCCGGCGCGCTGCCGCAATATGGGTGCGAAAACCTTGCGCCTGCGCATCGCGCGGCGCCTTGTCATAATGATAATCAAGCCCGGCTTCGCCGATCGCCACCACCTTTGGATGCTCGGCAAGCCGCACCAGCTCGTCGGCGGTGACGTCGATCTCTTCCGCCGCATTGTGCGGATGGGTGCCGACCGAGCAATAGACTTCGTTGAAAGTTTCAGCGATTTCAATGATCTGCTGGAAACGCCTCACGCGCGTCGAGATCGTGACCATGCGGCCGACTCCGGCGGCCAGTGCGCGGTCGACGATGGCCGCCCGCTCCTCGGCGAAGTCCGGAAAGTCGAGATGGCAGTGGCTGTCGACCAGCATCAGGCGTTCTGCTCGACATAGCGCGGGAATACGCCCTCCGGCGCCGGCAAGGCGGTGCCGGGCGCCAGCGCGTAATCGGCGTGGACGTGCTCGAAAGCACGCTTGTCCGCAGGCACGCCCAGCAGGTCGAGCAGCTTGGCCGCCGATCCCGGAATGAAGGGCTGGCAAAGGAGTGCCACGCGTCGCACCAGTTCGGCCGTTGTCCACAAGACCGTTTCCATCCGCTCCGGATTGGTCTTCTTCAGCGCCCACGGCTCCTGGGAGGCGAAATAGCGGTCCGCTTCCGCCACCACGCTGAAGATCGCCGCCAGGGCCAGATGGATGCCCTGCTCCGCCATCGCCCGGCGCGAAACGGCCAGCGCCTCGATCGCTTGGTCGAGGATCGCCGTATCGGCCTCCGCCAGCTCGTCGCGCCTCGGCACCGCGCCGCCGCAATTCTTCGCGATCATTGACAGCGACCGCTGCGCCAGATTGCCGAGGCCGTTGGCGAGGTCGGCATTGGTGCGGTTGACGATCGCCTCATGGCTATAATTTCCGTCCTGGCCGAACGGCACCTCGCGCAGGAAGAAATAGCGCACTTGGTCGACGCCGTAGTGGTCCACCATCGTGAACGGGTCGACGACGTTGCCGACCGACTTCGACATCTTCTCGCCGCGGTTGAACAGGAACCCATGGCCGAAGACGCGCTTCGGAAGCGGAATCCCCGCCGACATCAGGAAGGCCGGCCAATAGACCGCGTGGAAACGCACGATGTCCTTGCCGATGATGTGCGCGTCGGCTGGCCAGAAGCGCCATTTCTCATCCTTTTCATTGGGATAGCCGACGCCGGTGATGTAGTTGGTCAAGGCGTCGACCCACACATACATCACATGCTTCTCGTCGCCCGGCACCGGCACGCCCCAGTCGAATGTGGTGCGCGAGACCGACAGATCCTTCAACCCGGATTTGACGAAGCTCATCACCTCGTTGCGGCGCTCGGCCGGGCCGATGAAATCTGGCTGGCTTTCATAAAGCGCGATCAGTCTGCCCTGGTAGGCCGACAGCCGGAAGAAATAGCTTTCCTCCTCGACCCATTCGACAGGCGTCCCCTGCGGTCCGTAGCGCACATTGTCGGCGCGGACCTCGGTCTCCTCCTCGCCGTAATAGGCCTCGTCGCGCACCGAATACCAGCCGGCATAACCGCCCTTATAGATATCGCCATTGGCGGCCATCGCCTTCCAGATCGCCTGTGAGGAGGCGTAGTGCCGTTCCTCGGTGGTGCGGATGAAATCATCGTTGGAAGCGTTCAGCGCGTTCGCCATGCGCTTGAATTCGGCCGAATTGCGGTCGGCGAGCTCGCGCGCCGTGATGCCTTCCTTGCGCGCCGTCTGCAGCATCTTGATGCCGTGCTCGTCAGTGCCGGTCAGGAAGAACACGTCCTTGCCGTCGAGCCGCTGGAAGCGGGCAAGCGCGTCGGTGGCGATCAGCTCATAGGCATGGCCAATATGCGGCTTGCCGTTCGGATAGGAGATCGCGGTCGTGATGTAGAATGTGTCGCGTGACATGAATGAACCGTCATGAATATCTGAATGTGAGTTGTGGCGGTGGATAACGCATCGGAACGTCGATTGCCATCCCGAGGCCAATGCATGCCGCCCGAAAGTGGGCCAACGGCATGCATCGAACGAGCCGTCACATTCGCATCGCAGAATTCAGGCGGTCGATCATGGTCAGGGCGTGCTGCTTCTTGTCGAGATTGTAGGTCTCGGCCTCAGATATCGTGTTCAGCGCCTCCTGCCAAGCCTCGGACAGGGTCTTGGCCCTGGCAAGGTCGCCGGACAACGCCGCTTCGCTTGAGGCCTCCGAAAGCATATCGAGCGCGCGGCGGTTGAAGATGTCGAACTGGATCGCCTGGTCGCGTCCCGCCACGGCCTCGGCAAGGCGGTGCGCGCCGGCGATGTCGGGCTTCCTGGCGGCCACCAGCGTATCGAGCGCGCCGGCGATCTCCAGCCCGCCATATTGGGTGAGCAGGATGGCGTTGCGTGCGCTGCCCCCTGCCCGCTCGGCGAGCGCTGCGCGTGCGGCCGGATCATCCGGCGGCGGCGGCTCGACATTTTCCAGCACCGCCATCAGCTCGTCGGCCGCGAGCGGCGCCAGCCGCACCATCTGGCAGCGCGAGCGGATCGTCGGCAGCAGGCCGCCCGGCGCGTGCACGATCAGAATGAACAAGGTGCGCGCCGGCGGCTCCTCGAGATTCTTGAGCAAGGCATTGGCGGCGTTGGTGTTCATGTCGTCGGCCGGATCGACGATGACGACGCGGTAGCTGCCGTCATGGGAGGTCATCGACAGGAAGCGGCTGACCCTGCGGATTTCGTCCACGGTCAGCACCGTCTTGAAGCTCTTGGTCTTGTCGTTGGCCGGGCGCGTAAGATGCAGCACGCCCGGATGCGCGCCGGTGGCGATCTGGCGAAACAGCGAGGAAGCCGGATCGGGAACCGCAAGCGTGTCGGGCGCAATCCTGAAATCCGGATATTTCAGAAGATGGTGCGCCAGATGGAACGCCAGTGTCGCCTTGCCGATGCCGAGCGGCCCGACGAAAATCAGCGCATGCGGCAGCTTACCCGATCGGTAGGCGCCGGCGAGCATCCCCGCTGCCGGCGCGTGGCCGATCAGCCGCGGCGTTTCAGCCGGCTCAGGCACGCCGTCCAGGGTGTCGTGCTGCTCCGGGGCGATGCGTTCGAAGATCATGCCGGCGCCGTCTCGATCCTTTGCGCCGGCATCCTCTCTTCCAGCGCCGAGAAGACGGCCGCGGTGACGACATTTTCCACCGTGTCGGGATCGGCCGCCGCGTCGATGACGATGCAGCGCTCCGGCTCCGCCGCGGCGATGGCCAGGAAAGCCTCGCGCCGCCGCCGGTGGATGGCCAAGGTCTCCTTCTCGAAACGATCGGCGGCGGCGCCGGCGCTCCGCCGTGCCGTAGCCCGTTTCAAGCCTTCAACGGGATCGATATCGAAGATCAGCGTCATGTCCGGCATCATGCCGTTGATGGCAACCGCCTCCAGCGCCTGCATGAAATCCGCATCCAGACCACCCGTGACGCCCTGGTAGACGCGTGAGGAATCAATGAAGCGGTCGCACAACACGATCGAGCCGCGCTCGACCGCCGGCCGGATGACCTGCTCGACATGATCGGAGCGGGCTGCGGCGAACAGGATCGCCTCCATCTTCGGACCGAACGGCTCGGCCGCGCCGGACAGAAGCACGTGCCTTATCGCCTCGGCGCCTGCCGAGCCGCCCGGCTCGCGGGTGACCAGAACCTCGTATTTCTTGGCACGCATGCGCCGCGCCAGCCGCTCGATCTGCGTCGACTTGCCTGCTCCTTCGCCGCCTTCGAAGGTGATGAAAAATCCGCTCGCCAATCGAGACTGCCTTTGCTCGTGCTGGCCGCTGTCATAGCCCCCGTCCGACAAAAGGTCCACGAACTTGCCCCATCACAAATGTTTCTGACGCAGCCAGCCAACGGCGAGTTCCTTGACGGCATCCAGCGCCCGCTGCGGCAGCGTGCCCACCTTCACCGACTCGGCGGCATAGAGTGGCGTCTGCTGGCTGAGCGTATCGCCTATCCAAACGCGCAGCTCACCGACCGGTTGCCCTTGCTCGACCGGCGCCGATACCGGACCCTGGTAGACGATCCTGGCGGTCAGCTTGTCGCGGTTGGCTATCGGCAGAAAGATGTCCACGGGGCCTTTGGCTTTCAAGGCCAGGCCGGATTTGACGCCGCCGAAGACCTGCGCTTCCCCGACCACCTCGTCCTTGGCGAAGATCTCGGTCTTCTGGAAGGACCGCGAGCCCCAGTCGAGCAGCTTGCGCGCTTCCTCGGAGCGTTCGCGGTCATTCGCCAGCCCGGTGAGCGCGGCGATCACGCGGATGCCGTTGTGGCTGACGGTGCCGACCAGGCCGAAGCCCGCCTGTTCGCTGGCGCCGGCGACGAAGCCGTCGGCTTCGATGCCCATGGCGATCAGCGGATTGCGGTTCCTCTGCGCGATCTTGTTCCAGGTGAAGTCCGGCTGGCCGTAATAGTGGAAGAACTCGGGATAGTCGCGCCACAGATGCAGCGCCAGCATCGTCAGCTCGCGCACCGTCGTCTGCTGGCCGTCGGCCGGCAGGCCTGTCGAATTGACGAAGGTCGATTTCGACAGGCCGAGCTGGCGGGCGCGATCCGTCATCTGCGCGGCGAAATTCGCCTCCGAGCCGGCCATGCCCTCGGCAAGCACGATGCAGCCATCATTGGCGGCCTGAACGGTGACGCCCTGGATCAGGTCCTCGACGCGGACCTGCGATTTGAGCTTGGCGAACATGGTCGAGGTTCCCGACGGCGCGCCGCCGGTGCGCCAGGCGTTTTCACTGACGACGAACGTGTCGTCGAGCGTGATGCGCTTCGACTTGATGGCGTTGAAGACCATCTCCATCGTCATCAGCTTGGCCATCGAGGCCGGCGGGATCGGCTTGTCGGGGTCCTTGGCGAAAAGCACCGTGCCGGTGTCCGCATCGATCATGAACGCCTGCGTCGCCTTGGTCTCGAACAGCTGCGCGCCCGCCGGGGCGGCGCAAAGCAGCGCCAGCACCAATCCCAGAAGGCTGGCGAAAGGCGGAAGAATGCGCAATTGCATGAAATCTCGACCCAATCTGAGCAAAACCGGAGCGTCGCCCGGAATTGCGCAAAGACTACCCCTCGGCCAAGCTAGCAGGGTTTTTTCGACCGGACCAACGTGCAGTACGAAATTGGTCAGTTACGCACAACCAGCGCGTCCGGCGCGCCATGCGACCAGGCTGCCTGGAGCAGGTCGTCAATGCTGCCGTGCCCATCCGGATAGACATTGACCGCGTACCAGTCATTGCCGTCAAGCTCGGTGCGCTGGATCTCGGTCCGGCCGAACGGCTCGAGCGCGGCGGCCACACGCTTGGCCTCGGCGGCTTCGTCAAAGGAACCGGCGGCGACGTAGTCGGATACAGGCGCCTGTTCCTGGCGGTTCGATTTCTTCCACGATTGCAGGATATCGGCCGGCGACATGCCGCTGGCATCAAGGGCGGCGAAGACATCGGCGCGTTTCACCCGCTCATCCGCATAGGACAGCGAAGCCATGGCGAAGGGCGAATTCGGCGGGAGGCGGAGATCCGGCCGCTCCGGCACGATCGGTCCGAAATCGGGCAGCACGACATCGCTGGCGCCTTGCACCGAGAACGCTGCCGGCTGCACGGTCGGCTGTTCCGAGAGGCCCGGCTGCGCGGCAAACGCCTGCCCCGAATTGGTCAACTGTCCGGGGAACGGCACAGCGGCCGGCGGCGCGCCCACCGACAAGCTCGGCGACGGACCGTTCATGGCCACCATCACGCCGGTCGGCAAACCGTCCGAGGGATCCGGCCGGTTCTTGCCGGGGTGGTAGGACGCCACCAGATATTGATCGTCGTCGCCATCGAGCGGCGCGCGGCCGACATATTCGACTTTAACCCGGGCCGTGCCGACCTTGTCATAGTCGAGCATCTGCGCGGCACGTTCTGAGACGTCGATGATGCGGCCTTCATGATAGGGACCGCGGTCGTTGACGCGAACGATCACCGAACTGCCGGTATCCAGATTGGTGACGCGGGCGTAGCTCGGCAGCGGCATCGTCGGATGCGCCGCGGTCAGATGCGTCATGTCGTAGACCTCACCGTTGGCGGTCAAACGCCCGTGAAAGGCGTCACCATACCAGGAGGCCAGCCCGACCTTGGTGAAACCCTTCCTGTCTTCCTTCGGATAATACCATTTCCCGCGAACCTGATAGGGCTTCCCTAGCTGATCGCGGCCGCCACCACGGCGCATGAACTGAACGCGCGGGCTTGCCTTCACGCCATATTCGGATTCGGCGAAATATTCCTTGGGACGGGCCTTCTTGTAGACCATCCCCTTCGGCTCGGGTTGCGAGGCGCAGGCAGCCAGCAGCAGGCCCGAAAGGGCGCACAGGGCGAAAGCAGAAGCGCGACGAAGACGCGGGCGCGTCGGAGTCTGCATGTTTTCGATTGTCCCCTACCGTGCTGCCACCCGACGGAGCCAAGCGTCCGCCGATGCCAGCAACACCTTGATCCCCAATCCCTTTTGCACAGGAATTGCTTATCACGATGTTAATCGATTATGGCCACAACAGGGCGAGATTGTGGCACGCGTCCACACTTCAGATCACTCCGCGCCTTTCGGCCACGACATAGTCTATCAGGCTGCGGACCTTGCGCGGCAATACCCGCCCTTCAAGCCAAACCATCGAAACGGGCGAGGCCGGGTTGGAATAGCCGGGCAGCACCTGGACGAGTCCCATGGATCTCATGTCCGCGCCGATCACGAACCGCGGACAAAACGAGATGCCGAGACCAGCCCGCGCCAGATCCAGCGCCACTTGCGCGGAGTTCACCATGAAGCGGGCATGAACGGGGAATTCCTCGGTCCGCCCGCCATGTTCCAGCGGCCAGTGCATGGCATCGCGGCGGTTTGTGTCCACGATGCAGTCGTGCCGCAACAGATCCCTGGGGCTTTCGGGAGTTCCTCGGCGAGCGATATAGTCCGTCGAAGCGAGCATGATGCTCGAGATCGTGCCGAGCTTGCGGGTCACCAGCGACCTTTGGTTCGACTCGCCGATGCGGAAGGCCACATCCACCCCGCGAGCGGCAAGGTCGATATAGGCATCGTCCAGTTGCAGGTCGATCACCAGATCGGGATGGTTCATCGCAAAGCCACGCAGGAGTGCCTGCACATGCGTCTGACCGAATGTCACCGGCGCCGATACCCGCAGGCTCCCCGAAAGCCCTTTTCCCTCCTCGGAAAAGCTCGCAAGCAGGTCGTCGATGTCATCGAGCAGCGCCGGTGCCCGCCGCAGCAGATCCTCGCCCTCGGGCGTGATGCCGACGCGCCGGGTCGTGCGCTGCAGAACCCTCACGCCAAGCCGCTCCTCCAGCGCGGCCACATATTTCGACGTCAGCCTGTTGGATATGCCCAGGCGTTCGGCCGCCTGGCTGAACGAACCGGCCCGCGCGGTCGCCACGAAGGCCCGCAAACAATCGAGAAAGTCCATACCACCTCGCCACAGTGAGAACATTCTGTTCTCACTTATTCATAACATACGTCATTTTATTCTCAAATCTCCGATGACATATTGCTGCAGACAGGCGCTGAAGGGCGCCGCCAGACATTGAAGGAGATGGAGATGAGTCTTCCCGCGTCGATGCAGGATCTGGAGAGTCGGCTGAAAGCGTCGGACCGGATGCCGGTGGTGTTCCTCGGCCACGGCTCGCCGATGAACGCGATCGAGGACAATGCCTATTCCCGTTCCTGGAGCGATTTGGGCAAGGCGTTGCCACGGCCGCAGGCGATCCTGGTGGTGTCGGCTCACTGGATGACGCGCGGCACGACGCTGGTCGACGTCTCGGCCCTGCCTCGCACGATTCACGATTTCTACGGCTTCCCGCCAGAACTCCAGTCCGCGCAATACCCGGCCCACGGAGCGCCGGAACTCGCGCGAGAAGTGGTCAGCCTGCTCGCCAGCCATCATGCGGAGGCCGACGACACCTGGGGCCTGGACCACGGCGCCTGGTCGGTGCTGACGAAACTCTATCCCGATGCCAATGTGCCGGTGTTCCAGCTCTCGATCGACATGTCGAAGGATCTGGACTGGCATCTGCAGATCGGCAAGGAGCTGACCGAGCTGCGCGGCAAGGGCGTGCTGATCCTCGGCTCGGGCAACGTGGTGCACAACCTGCGCGCCATGCGCTGGGGTGGCGAGCCCTATGACTGGGCGGTCGAGTTCGACAGCTTCTTTGCCGACCGGCTGGCGGCGCGCGACTTCGCGGCGCTGGCCGACCGGCAGCTGATGGGCAGTCTGTTCGCCATGGCCCAGCCGACGCCCGACCACTACCTCCCGGCCCTCACGGCCGCCGGCGTGACCGACGAAAAGGACCAACTGACCTTCATGAACGACTCCATCGACATCGCCTCGGTGTCAATGCGCAGCTTCATTTTCCACTGACCGCCTGCGCGCCGAAAGGAATCCGAATGCTTATCGATGGAAAATGGACCGAGGACTGGCAACCCGTCCAGGCGACCGACGCCAAGGGCGGCTTCGTGCGCCAGGCCTCGACCTTCCGCAACTGGATCACGCCGGACGGCAGCGCGGGTCCGAGCGGAACGAACGGGTTCAAGGCCGAACCCGGGCGTTACCACCTTTATGTCGCCCTGATCTGCCCCTGGGCTTCGCGCACGCTCATCGCGCGCAAGCTGAAGGGGCTCGAGGACGTCGTGTCACTGTCGATCGTGGAGCCAGAGCTCGGCACGCAGGGGTGGCGTTTTTCCTCGCCGGACCCGGTGAACGGAGCAACATGGCTGCATGAGATCTACACCAGCGCCGATCCGCATGTGTCGGGCCGGGCCACGGTGCCGGTGCTGTGGGACAAGCAGCGCGGCGCCATCGTCAACAATGAATCCGCCGAGATACTGCGCATGTTCAACTCGGGTTTCGGCAGTCTGGCCTCGGGCCCCGATCTCTACCCCGAGCCGCTGAGGGCGGGAATCGATACGCTGAACGCCCTGATCTACCGGCGGCTGAACAACGGCGTCTATCGCGCGGGCTTCGCCACGACACAGGTTGCCTATGAGGAAGCCTTTCGCGACGTATTCGCGCAACTTGACGAACTCGATGCGCGGCTGGCGATGGGCGGACCGTGGCTGATGGGAAAAGCCTTCACCGAGTCGGACATCCGGCTGTTCGTGACGCTGGTCCGCTTCGATGCCGCCTATCATGGCTTGTTTAAAACCAATCTTCGCCGCATCGCGGATTACCCCGCGCTGTCGGCCTATCTCGCTCGCATGCTTGACGTGCCGGGGGTGCGCGGGGCGGTCAGCATCGACCACATCAAGCGTGGCTACTATTCCATCAAGCGGCTGAACCCGACCGGCATCGTGCCCGTTGGACCCGACCTGCCGGGGCTCGATCCAGTGGCCGGCCGCCTGAAAGAGGCAGCGTGATGGCCGTCTCCCTGGTCATATTGCTGCATGGCGTCGGCAGCCGGGGCGCCGATATGACGCCGCTGGCGGACTACCTCGCGCCGTGTCTGCCCGATGCCGCCTTCGAAGCGCCCGACGGCCCCGACCCTTTCGATCAGGGCGGCCCGGGACGGCAGTGGTTCTCGATCTCGGGCGTCACGGAGGCCAACCGGGCCGGGCGCATCGCCGCCGCGCGGCCGGCTTTCGACGCCGCCGTGTCCGCGCTGATCGAACGACACGGCCTGAGCGGCCACGCCGAGCGCGTGGCGCTGCTGGGCTTCTCGCAAGGCGCCATCATGGCGCTCGATGCGATCGCCTCCGGTAGTTGGAGATTTGGCGCCGTGATCAGCTTCTCCGGCCGACTCGCGAGGCTGGCCCCGCTTGCCCCTTCGCCCCGAACAAAGGTTCTGCTGCTGCATGGTGCCGCCGATCCGGTGATCCCGCCGACCGAGGCGCAGAGCGCGCACAAACGTCTTTCCGCCGCGGGCGCCGACATTTCCTTGAGTCTGCTGCCGGGCCTTGGCCATTCGATCAGTCGCGAGGGGCTCGACCTAGCGGCCGCCCATCTGGCGGCATGAGCCTGAGGGCTGCGATTGGCCGCCAACTGGGTACCGCCGCCAAGATTTGCGAATCCGTAGTCGCCAGAGGAGCTTAGCCAGCGTCTTTGCCGTCGCCTTCCTTCCAGGGTGTCCAGCCCTTGCCGGGCCGCTTGGTCAAATCACTGTCGCGCATGCTGGATGATGCATAAGTCGTGACTTATCGGCAATCCCATTCCCTGCAGCCCGCCGAGCTTTTCTAACTTCGACAAAAACCAGAAACCTCCCTTTACCTTATCTAAATTAGCAATAACTCATTCTTGCGTGATCGGCAGTCGGGGCTTGTGCAAAATGCAATTGATAGCGAGTTTTCTGCGTGACGATTCCGGAGCAACGGCCATCGAGTATGGTTTGATTGCAGCGCTTATCGCCTTGGGAATCATGGTTGGGGCAACCTCACTGGGCGGCGCGCTAAATGCCGAGTTTGTGTCGATTGCCTCCGCTGTTAACAGCGCCAGTTCGCCGTGAGGGCGCGTTAAGGCTGCGGGCAAGGCATGAGTCGCTTCGCGATCTGGGTTGCCGTGGGAGTGGTGATCCTAGTGATCCTTTATCTGCTCCAATGGCACGGCATGATCAGATTCTAGGATGCTCTGCTCATCCTCTTGAAGTGTCGGGCCGCTCATGGGCAAGGCGTCCAGCCGTTCCGCTGCTCCGGCGTCACCGCAGCCCGATCTATCTTAAGAGCGGCAATGGGAGCAAGAGACCACCATTCTTGCCGTTCACGACAACAGGCAAGGAAGTTCCGGCCGATGCTTCTGAGGCTTAGAATCGGGGGGTCAGCGTCGCTTGCTGGCAATGCCGTGATCGGCGCCGATATCGCACTATAAAAGGAGATCGGGGGCGTCTGGCGGAGGGAGTGGGATTCGAACCCACGGTGAACTTGCGCCCACGCCGGTTTTCAAGACCGGTGCCTTAAACCGCTCGGCCATCCCTCCGCTATGGTTTTTCGACCACTTAGGATACTCGCGACCGGCCATTTGGGGGCAGTTGGCACCGACCGGTTCGCGCTTAATTCCTGTAGTGCGGCAGTCAGTGCCGCGTCAACCACCGCGGCCGCACCTTCCTGTTGACCAGGCAGCAAGTGTGCGTAGATGTTCAGCGTGACTGACGGGTTAGCATGGGCGGCGCGGGCTGCAGCGACGATTGCAAACCCAAGTGACATGGTAAAGCAGCGGTTATTTGATTTCTCGGACAAAATATGCTGCCTCTCGCGCCCATGAAGAAGCTCTGCCTGATGGTTCTGGCGTCGCTGACGCCGGTCTTGCCGGCCAAGGCGATGGACAATGCGTTGCGCGCCGGCCTGATGAAACTCGATCCTGAAACCCGCCTCGAGCAGCGGTGCGACGCCGAAGTGCTCGACCGGATCAGCCACGACGACCATAACTACAAAGCCGACCGCGTCGTGGCCTACGCCTTCGCCACGCCGCAGATGAGCGCGGACGCCATCAGGAGCTCTGGCGCCGCTTTCCGCAGCAAGGGCCAATGGTACCGGCTGAAGTTCAAATGCCAGACTGCGCCGGACCATATGCAGGTGCTGCAGTTCCGCTACAAGATCGGCGACGAAATCCCGGAATCCGACTGGGCCAAATATAATCTCTACGACTAGTTTCCGCCCGCCCGCCTGACTGGCGAACACACGAACTTCGTTGAGGGTTTGCACCGGCCGCGCCGTTTTCCGGCGTTGTCCAAACCTGCGTCTTGACGCCAGTGGACCATGCCTTTAGGGCCGTCTGGGTATTGGGCGACCCGCATTTCAGGCAAGGGATTTCTCTCTATGGAAATATTCACTGCCGCAGGTCTTTCAGCTCTCCTCCAAGTCGTCGCAATCGATCTCGCCCTTGCCGGCGACAACGCGATTGTGATCGGTCTCGCGGCCGCCGGCCTTCCGGCCGATCAGCGCAAGCGCGCCATCCTTGTCGGCATCGCGGCAGCCACTGTCCTGCGCATAATCTTTGCCCTCATCACGCAGCGGTTGCTGAGCATCGGCCCGATGCTGCTCATCGCCGGCGGGCTTCTGCTTCTGTGGGTATGCTGGAAGATGTGGCGCGAACTGCGCGTCAGCCACGAGGATGAGCGTGACGCTACGGAGGCGCTATCCAACGGCGACTACAAGGACGGCAAGGTTGCCGGTACGGCGCCCCGCAAGACTTTCTCGCAGGCTGCCTGGCAGATCGTGATTGCCGACGTCTCGATGTCGCTCGACAATGTGCTCGCCGTCGCGGGCGCCGCCATGAAGCATCCGACGGTGCTGATCATCGGGCTGGCCCTATCGATCGCTCTAATGGGTTTTGCCGCATCCTTTGTCGCGCGCCTGCTGCATAGGTACCGCTGGATCGCCTATATCGGTCTGCTGATCATCCTCTACGTCGCGGTGAACATGCTATTGGGAGGCGCCGTGCGGCAGTTCCCCGACCATTTTGCCTTCCTGGCGCCTTGGTTCGGATCGGACGGCCACTAGCACTCTTCAGAAGCGAATGTCTGACGCACTGCCCCTGTTCTGGTCGGCGGCAGTTTGCTTCTGTGCCGAAGCGTGCTATTGCGCCGCGCGAATGGCTTAAAGCCGCGCCGTAGATCGACCTTCAGAGCCTGAGGCTCAATCATCGATCTCGCCATCACCTCTTGGAAAACAAAGTTTATGTCCGCCCCACGCGTCAGTTTCGTCAGTCTTGGATGCCCGAAGGCGCTCGTCGATTCCGAGCGCATCATCACGCGGCTCCGCGCCGAAGGCTATGAGATCGCGCGCAAGCATGACGGCGCCGACCTCGTCGTCGTCAACACTTGCGGCTTCCTCGATTCCGCCCGCGACGAGTCGCTCAGCGCCATTGGTTCCGCGCTTTCCGAAAACGGCCGCGTCATCGTCACCGGCTGCCTCGGCGCCGAGCCGGAGGTCATCCGCGAGAAGCATCCCAATGTGCTGGCGATCACCGGTCCGCAGGCCTATGAGAGCGTGATGGCCGCGGTGCATGAGGCCGCCCCTCCAAGCCACGATCCCTATGTCGACCTTTTGCCGCCGCAGGGCGTGAAGCTAACGCCTCGCCATTTCGCCTATCTGAAGATCTCCGAGGGCTGCAACAACCGCTGCACCTTCTGCATCATACCGGCGCTTCGCGGCGATCTCGTCTCGCGCCCCGCTGGCGACGTGCTGCGCGAAGCCGAGAAGCTCGCCAAGGCAGGCGTCAAGGAGATCCTCGTCATCTCGCAGGACACCAGCGCCTACGGCGTCGACATCAAGTACCAGACGTCAACGTTCGGCGATCGCGAGGTGCGGGCGAAGTTCCTCGACCTTGCCGAGGAGCTCGGCAAGCTCGGCATCTGGATACGCATGCATTATGTGTACCCCTACCCGCATGTCGCCGACGTCATTCCGCTGATGGCTGAAGGAAAGATCCTGCCCTATCTTGACATCCCGTTCCAGCATGCCTCGCCGCAGGTGCTGAAGAACATGCGGCGCCCCGCGCATGGCGAAAAGACGCTGGAGCGCATCCGCGGCTGGCGCGAAGTCTGCCCCGACCTTGCCATCCGCTCGACCTTCATCGTCGGGTTCCCCGGCGAGACGGAGGACGATTTCCAGATGCTGCTCGACTGGCTCGACGAAGCCAAGATCGACCGCGCCGGCTGCTTCAAATACGAGCCGGTCAAGGGCGCGCGCTCCAACGACCTCGGACTGGAGCAGGTGCCGCAGGAGATCAAGGAAGCGCGCTGGCACCGTTTCATGCAGCGCCAGCAGAAGATTTCCGCCGCGCAGCTGGCCAAAAAAGTCGGAAAGCGCCTGCCGGTGCTGATCGACGAGGCGCACGGCACGTCGGCCAAGGGCCGCACCAAATACGACGCGCCGGAGATCGACGGCTCCGTGCACATCCAGTCGCGCCGCCCGCTGCGCGCCGGCGACATCGTCACCGTCAAGATTGACCGCGCGGACGCTTACGATCTTTATGGATCGGCCGTCTGATCGTCTCTAAGGCGAAGGCACACCGAATGAGAAAGGGCGCCGCGCGGCGCCCTTTCCATTTTGACATTGGCAGCTTGCAGCTTACTGCGGCAGCTTGTCGTCGACGCCCTTGACATAGAAATTCATGCCGAGCAGCGTGCCGTCATCGGCAACCTCGCCGTCCTTCAGCCAAGGGGAGCCATCCTGCTTGGAGACCGGCCCGGTGAAGGGATTCCAGCCGCCGGCGATCTTCTTGGTGGTCGCTTCCGCCATCGCCTTGACGTCGTCCGGCATGTTGGTGAAGGGCGCGAGCTTGACGGCGCCGTCCTTGATGCCGAGCCACACATTATCCGGCTTCCAGGTGCCGTCGAGCGCGGCCTGAACGCGGCTGATATAGTAGGGACCCCACTCGTCGGTGAGCGCGGTCAGTTGCGCGTTCGGCGCGAACTTGATCATGTCGGACGACTGGCCGAAGCCGTGCAGCTTGCGCTCCTCGGCGACCTGTAGCGCGGCGGTCGAATCGGTGTGCTGGACGATGATGTCCGCGCCCTGGTCGAACAGGGCCTTGGCGGCATCGGCTTCCTTGCCCGGGTCGAACCAGGAGTTCACCCACACGATCTTCACCTTGAAATCGGGATTGACCGACTGGGCGCCGAGCATGAAGGAGTTGATGCCCATCACCACTTCAGGGATCGGGAAGGACACGATGTATCCGGCAAGGCCCTTCTTCGATTCCTTGGCCGCGATCTGGCCAAGCACGTAACGGCCTTCATAGAAACGGGCGTTATAGATGCCGAGATTCTTGCCGGTCTTGAAGCCGGTGGCATGCTCGAACATCACTTTGGGGAACTTCTTGGCGACCTTCACCTCTGCGTCCATGAAGCCGAAGGACGTGCCGAAGATGATCTTGCAATTCTCGCGCGCCAGGCGCTCGAAGGCGCGGTCGGCGTCCGGACCTTCCGAAACGTTTTCGAGATAGGCGGTTTCGACCTTGTCGCCGAGCGCCTTCTCGACCTCGAGCCGGCCCTGGTCGTGCTGATAGGAATAGCCGAAGTCTCCGATCGGGCCTGTGTAGACCCAGCAGGCCTTCAGCTTGCCCGCCGCCTCGGCGGTCGCCGCAACCGACAGGGCCGCGGCAGTTGCCATCAATGCAATAAGCAGTTTCTTCATTGTGTTACCTCTCTGAGTTAAGCCTTGGAGCTTCCCGTCTTTTTCTTGTCGTCAACGATCCGGAACGAATGGCTGCCCCAACGAAGCCGGCGTGTTCATCATCGTCAGCCGCTTGTTGCGCGAGATTAGAACGAGAACCACGATGGTTGCCAGATAGGGCAGCGAAGAAAGAAACTGTGAAGGCACTGGAATACCAAAAGCCTGTGCATGAAGCTGGCCGATCCACACCGCGCCGAAGATATAGGCGCCGGCCAGCACCCGCCACGGGCGCCAGGAAGCGAACACCACCAGCGCCAGCGCGATCCAGCCCCGCCCCGCGCTCATGTTCTCCACCCATTGCGGGGTATAGACCAGCGACAGGTGCCCACCGGCCAGGCCAGCGCAGGCGCCGCCGAAGATCACGGCGAGATAGCGGTAGCGAATCACCTTGATGCCCAGCGCATGCGCCGACGTGTGGCTGTCGCCGATCGAGCGAAGCGTTAGGCCAGTGCGCGTCCTGAACAGGAACCACATCACTGCCGCGGTCAGTGCGATCGAGATGTAGAAGACCGGATCCTGGCCGAAGATCAACTTCCCGACGACCGGTATCGAGCTGATCCCGGGAATATCGAGATTGGGCAGCCTCACGCCCGGCTGGCCGACGAAGCTGGTACCGATCATGCCGGAGAGGCCGAGGCCGAGCAGCGTCAGCGACAGGCCGGTCGCCACCTGGTTGGTGGCGAGCGACAGCGTCATCACGGCGAACAGCAGCGAGAACAGCGCGCCGACGATGATTGCGGCGAGCAGGCCGATCCAGGGCGACCCGGTGAGATAGCCGGCGCCAAAGCCGCCGACGGCGCCCATGATCATCATGCCCTCGACGCCGAGATTGAGCACGCCCGAGCGCTCGACGACCAGTTCGCCGATCGCCGCGATCAGCAGCGGCGTCGCCGCGGTCGCGATGGTCAAAAGGATGTTGACGGTGATGTCCATCAGCGGGCCTCCTCGAGCTTGGGCGCTGCATCGAGCTTCGCGGCGTCCGGCTTCATCAGTGCCATGCCGATCAGGCGAATGCGGTAGTGGATGAGCGTGTCGCAGCCGAGCACGAAGAACAGAAGCATGCCCTGGAACACGCGCGCCACCTTGTCGGAGATGCCGAGCGCGCTCTGCACGGCCTCGCCGCCGAGATAGGTCAGCGCCAGCACCAGGCCAGCGGCCACGATGCCAAGCGGATTGAGCCTGCCGAGGAAGGCGACGATGATGGCGGTGAAGCCGTAGCCGGGCGAGATCACCGGCTGCAACTGGCCGATGGCGCCGGAGACTTCCGAGATGCCCGCCAGACCGGCCAGCGCGCCGGAGAGAAGGAAGCTAAAGAACACCATCCGGTTGAAGCCGAAGCCTGCGAAGCGCCCAGCCCTTGGGCTTGAGCCCAGCACCCGCACCTCGAAGCCTTTCAGCATGCGGCTCATCATCAGCCAGATCGCTACCGCGGCGACCAGGGCGAAGACGAAGCCCCAATTGGCGCGGCCGGCATCGGGCATGAGCTGGGGCAAGGTTGCCGAGTCGCTGAACTGGATGGTCTGCGGAAAGCCATGGCCCTGCGGATCGCGCCACGGGCCGCGCACCAGCCAGTCGAGGAAAAGCTGCGCGACATAGACCAGCATCAGGCTGGTCAGGATCTCGTTCGTGCTGAAGCGCGTCTTCAAGAAAGCCGGGATCGATGCATAAAAAGCGCCGCCAACCATGCCGAGCAGGAGCATCAGCGGGATCACCAGCGGGCCTTCGAATTGCGGGAACAGCACCGGGATGATGGAGCCGAAGATCGCTCCGAAGATGAACTGGCCTTCGGCGCCGATGTTCCAGATATTGGCCTTGTAGCAGACCGACAGGCCAACCGCGATCAGGATGAGAGGCGCCGCCTTGATGGCCAGCTCGTGCAACTGCCAGACTTCGCTGACCGGCTGGATGAAATAGATGTTGAATGCATCCAGCGGATTGACGCCGAGCAAGGCGAACATGATGCCGCCGGCAATGATCGTCAGCGCAAAGGCAATGAAGGGCGACAGCACCGAAAACAGCGCCGAGCGCTGCGGACGTTTGACCAGTTCGATGCGCATCATGCCATCTCCAGGCTGTGTTCGGCGTGGCCGGGCTCGGCGCCACCCATCAAGAGGCCGATCTTCTCGAAAGTCGCCTCGGCGATCGGCAGCGGCGCCGACAATTCCCCGTTGTGCATGACCGCGATCGCATCCGACAGCTCGAACAATTCGTCGAGATCCTGGCTGATGACGAGGACGGCGGAGCCGCTGCGGGCAAGCTCGATCAGGGCTTGGCGAATGCGAGCGGCCGCACCTGCGTCCACGCCCCAGGTAGGCTGGTTGACGATCATGACGCTCGGCTTGCGGTCGAGTTCGCGTCCGACGATGAATTTCTGCAGATTGCCGCCCGAGAGCGCGGCCGCCTCCGGATCTGGCGCGCTCTTGCGCACGTCCATGGCGGTGATGATGCGCTGGGCGGCGTTATAGACGGCGCTGTTCTTGACCATGCCGCCGGAACCGACGAACGACTTGCCGTCCGTGGCGTGACGCGAAAGCAGGAGGTTCTCCGAAAGCTTCATGCGCGGGGCTGCGCCGTGTCCCAGGCGCTCTTCCGGCACAAAGGCAGCGCCCATCAGTCGCCGGCCGGTGATGGAGAGCGCGCCGGCGTCCTTGCCGCGGATACGCACCGAACCCGCATCCTGCTGCGGCACTTCGCCGGAGACGGATTCGAAGAACTCGCCCTGGCCGTTACCGGCCACGCCGGCGATGCCGATCACTTCGCCGGCGCGCACGGTGAGATTGATGTTCTTCAGCGGGATGGCAAAGGGCGTCGCCGGCTTGCGCGTCAGCCCACGGATTTCCAGCAACGCCGGCGCAGTCTCGATGCCTTCGGCCGGCGCGCGCTCCACGGCTTTTACCTCGCTGCCGACCATCATGCGGGCAAGCGATGCGGCCGTCTCCTGGCGCGGGTTGCAGTGGCCGACCACCTTGCCGTGACGCAGGACGGTGGCACTGTCGCAGATGCGTTTGACCTCTTCCAGCCGGTGCGAAATATAGAGGATCGATTTGCCTTCCGCGCGCAGCCGCTCCAGCGTTTCGAACAGTTTGTCGGCCTCCTGCGGCGTCAGCACTGAGGTCGGCTCGTCGAGGATGATGAGCTGCGGTGTCTGCAAGAGGCAGCGGATGATCTCGATGCGCTGGCGTTCGCCGACGGAAAGGTCGCCGACCAGGGAGTCCGGATCGAGCGGCAGCCCATAGCTGAAGGACAGCGCCCTCGCCTTCGCGGCGATGGTGCTGATCGGCGAACCGTCATTGAGCGAAAGCGCGATGTTTTCGGCCGCCGTCAGCGCCTCGAACAGCGAGAAATGCTGGAACACCATGCCGATGCCGAGCTTCTTCGCCACGCCCGGGCTGGTGATCTTGACCGCCTTGCCGTCCCAGAAGATTTCGCCCGAGTTCGGCTCCAGCGATCCGAACAGCATCTTGACCAGCGTTGACTTGCCGGCGCCGTTCTCGCCGAGCAGCGCGTGGATCTCGCCCCTCGCGATATTGAGATCGATGTGGTCGCACGCCGTCAGCGTGCCGAAAATCTTGGTAAGGCCACGAACCTCAAGCAGGTTTGACCTGTCATGATTTGCACTCACGGTGCCTCCCATCCGGCTTCCCGGATATGTTCTGTGTTCCCGAAAGCATGGTATGCGCGGCCGGCTCCCATCGGAAAGCAGCACCCAACTTGAAAGAGCTTCAAGAATTTCAGCGGAAACTCAAGGGCTAAGATAGACCTCTTGAGAACAGTGGCAAATCCGCAGCGCTTTTCAGGCAAGCCGTGCCTCCGGGCACGGCAAGTCGCTGAAAAACAGGGCAGTTGGCTTAAGGAATGAGGACGGTCGTTCCCGTAGTCTTGCGGGCTTCGAGATCAGCTTGCGCCTTTCCTGCGTCCTTCAGCGCGTAACGCTGGTTGATCTTGATCTCGACGGCGCCGCTCTCGACCACGTCGAAAAGCGCTTCGGCCGACTTCACCAGATCCTCGCGCCTGGCGTTGTAGACGAACAGCGTCGGCCGGGTGGCGTAGAGCGAGCCCTTCTGCGCGAGCAACGACATCGAGAAAGGCGGGATCGGCCCGGACGACTGCCCGAAGCTGACGAACATGCCAAGCGGCCGCAGGCAATCGAGCGATGCCGGAAACGTGTCGGCGCCAACGGAATCGTAGACGACGTCGCATTTCTGCCCGCCGGTGAGCGCCGCGACACCGGCTACGAAATCCTGCTCCTTGTAGTTGATGACATGATCGAAGCCATGCGCCCGCGCGAGTTCGATCTTGTCGACGGAGCTCGCGGTGCCGATTACGGTTGCGCCGAGATGCTTTGCCCATTGGCCGAGGATGAGGCCGACGCCGCCGGCTGCCGCATGGTAGAGGATCGTGTCGCCAGCCTTGACGGGAAAGGTCCGACGCAAGAGGTATTCGGCCGTCATGCCTTTCAGCATCATAGCCGCCGCCTGCTCGTCACCGATGCCGTCCGGCACTTTGACAACACGGTCGGCGGCGATCACCCGTTGCTCGGCATAGGCTCCGACATTGACCGCATAAGCGACGCGATCGCCTGGCTTCAGCCAGTCGACGCCGGCGCCGAGGGCCAGGACGACGCCCGCCGCCTCCCCGCCGGGAATCAAAGGAAAACCGCCGGGTGGCGGGTAAAGCCCGGAGCGGTAGTAGACGTCGATGAAGTTGAGGCCGATCGCGGTGTGCCGGATCAATATCTGGCCCTCTCCCGGCTGGCCGGCATCGGCATCCTCGAACGTGAGGACCTCGGGGCCGCCATGGGCGTGAATGCGGATTGCCTTGGACATCGCTCAATTCCCTGAAGAAGTACATACACAATGTGGAACGCGGTTCCGAAAAGGCGAACCGGTTTCGGAAGGTCACGCGCCGATGGATCTTTCAGCTCAGGATGATCATTCGATCGCAAAAATCCTGATCCAGGATCAGAGCTTCCTGGCGCCCAGATTCGGGAACATCTGCATGATGCCCCCGATGCAGGCGAGATAGAGGCCGGTGATGGTGATGCCGATCTTGGTGAAATCGCTCACCTGTTCGCTGAGAACGCCGATCCTGTCATAGAAGGCTGCAAGGGCTGCCTGCGCCAGCGCCAACGCGCCGAAGGCGCACCACAGAAGCGTCATGCCGAGATTGATCGGCCGCAACCTCACGACGCGCACCGGGTGGATGAAGTTGATCGGCAGGAAGGTCAAGACGCCTGCCACCACAACCACGGCGAAAGACACCCATTGCCCTGGGGCGATGACGAAGAGAGTGAACACCACCATGTTCCACACGACCGGAAAACCCTTGAAGAAGTTCTCCTTCGTCTTCATGCCGGTGTCGGCATAGTAGATGGCGCTGGAGACAACGATGATGGCCGCCGACAGGAAGGACAGGTTCTCGCCCATGAAGCCGCGCTGATAAAGCGCAAAAGCCGGAATGAGCACGTAAGTGACGTAGTCGATGATGTTGTCGAGGAGTTCGCCCGACCACGTTGGCAGGATTTCCTTGACCTCGAGCTTCCTGGCGATCGGGCCGTCGATGCCGTCAACGAACAGCGCCAGCCCCAGCCACCAGAACATCGCCGTCCAGCGTTCCTCGCTCGCCGCCACCAGCGACAGGAAGGCCAGGAACGATCCCGACGCAGTCAGCAGATGAACGGAGAACGCGCGCGCCTGCGGCCACGTCACCTTCTTCTTCGGCAACGGGATCCGTTGCGCGATCTTCCTCGCCGCTTTCCTGGCCGTTGTGTTCTTGCTCACGGTCCCCGCCAGTCCAGCTTGCAGATCTCGGCTGATCGGCCGGCAAAATTCCAGTTGCGGCCGAAGGCGCGCATCTTGCTCTTCTCGGACTTCGCCACGATGATTTCCGGCGCGATCCAATATTCGGAATTGGTGATCACCGTATCCTTCTCGCGGTCCTTGCCCGTGATCGGCGTCACCGCGCCGTCGATGATCTTCGGTATCTGGAAGACGCGCGTCCTGTCACGCGTCTCATAGGTGATCGGCACCTGCTCGACGCCGAGGAATTTCCCGACAAGGATCGACAGCAGCGACGTGGTGCCGCCGGCCTTGCCGGTGAAGATTTTGGTCAGTGCCTTCACCGCATAGACCGACGCCCGCTTGTCGATGAACAGGCCGGCGGTCCAGTTGCCGCGGCTCATATAGCCGGGAATTTCCATGATCAGGCCGAGATTGAGACCCGAAAGATCGGTCTCGCCGAAATGGCCGGCATCGATGCGGAAGCCGGCCCAGGTCTGGCAGTAGCCTTCCGTCGGCGGGTGGCTGCCGAGCGACAGCACGCAAGGGCAGAAAACCGTGCAATTGCAGGAGAGTACCAGCTCCCCTTTCATCGCCCAGCTTTGGTCGGTCATAGAATTCTCCCCTTACGCCGAAACTAATAGCAGGGCAGCCGCCCACACAAGCAGTATCGCACCGGCAACCCGGCTGGCCATCCTGCCGGTGGTCTGTTTTTCGATCAGGGTGAACAGTCCGATCAGCGCCATCCAGAAGATGTTCATCGCGCCGACGGCGAACATCACCAGCATCAGCGCCCAGCAGCAGCCAAGGCACCAGACGCCCTGCTCCAATCCTAGGTGGAAGATGCGGCCCGGTTTCGCGCTCCAATTGGCGAAAAGGATCGAGAACGGGTTGCGGCATTTTTCAAGGCACGCCTGTTTGAGACCGCTGAATTGATAAAGGCCTGCAACAAGCAGCGCCGCGGCGCCGGCAAGGCCCACGGCCGGATCCAGCATGCGGCCGGAACCGGCAAAAGCGTAGACCGCGAGCGTCAGCGCGGCAAAAGCCGCGGACGCGCCAAGCCATGTGGTGAGGTATCCGGTAACGAGCACCAGTGGATGAACAACCGGCTCGCCCTTGATCCTCGCCGTGTCGGCGATTTCGCAATAGGTGCGGATCAGCGGCGCGGCGGAAGGCAGCATCGTGGCCACCGCCATCAGGAACCACATCAGCACAAGCGCCGACGCCTGCAGGCCAGCCGGGCCGGCAAGCGGCACGGGCGCAAGGCAGAGAGCGAAGAACCGGTCGAGAAAATCCGGCAAAGGCAGGACTGGGAGACTTTTGAGAAGCATATCGCCGGGCCTGCCGGCTGGGCTGCCTTCGGCGCCACGGATCGCCATCGCGCCGAGAAGCAGCCATGCAAGGACGATGGCGACGCCCACCGTGAGCGTGACCGCAAAGAGCGGACTCCGCGCCACGCCGGCCGTCGCGCGGCCGGCGCGGTCGAGATGGTTGAAACCCTGCTGCTCCCCGCTCATGGCAATCGAATGGGCTGAATCGCCGCGTTGATCAAGCCGGCTGATCTGACCTATATCCTGGATAAAGGCCCGACGGGTCGCCTTCCAACGTGGAAGCTTGGCGTGGATCACAACGATAAAGCCCGCATCCTGGTTGCCGGCAGCGGTCCGGCCGGCCTTATAGCGGCGCTCGGCTTTGCCCAGGCAGGCTTTGAGGTGACGCTGGTCGGTCCCGAGGCCAACACCACCGACCGCCGTACCACGGCCCTCATGAACCCAGCCCTGAAGGTTCTTGAACGGCTGGGCGTCCTTGCCGAGCTCAAGCCCCAGGCCGCGGCGCTCAAGGTGATGCGTATCGTCGACGCCACAAGGCGGCTGATCCGCAGCCCGACCGTGACCTTCCGCGCCAGCGAGATCGGCGAAGAACAGTTCGGCCTCAATCTGCCGAACAACGCCCTTATTCCGGTCCTCGCCAAGGCGGCTTCAGCGCATGACCGCATTCATTGGCTGAAATCCACGGTCGAATCCTGGAGCCTCGACGCCGACCATGCCCGTGCAAGGCTGGCCGACGGCGGCGAAGTCTCCGCGTCGCTCGCGGTCGCCGCCGACGGGCGCCTGTCTCCGGCGCGGGAAGCCGCCGGCATTCGCGCTTTTGCGCGCCCTTATCCGCAATCTGCGCTTATCCTCAATTTCGGCCACCGCAGCGACCACGGCTTCGTCTCGACCGAGTTCCATACCGAAACGGGGCCGTTCACCCAGGTGCCGCTGCCCGGCAGGCGATCGAGCCTTGTCTGGGTGGTAAAGCCGGAGACGGCGCAGGAGCTTGCCGCGCTCGACGATGCAACTCTGTCGGAGCGTATCGAGCAGCAGATGCAATCGGTGCTTGGTCGGGTCTCGGTCGAGCCGGGTCGCCAAATCTATCCTTTGTCGGCGGCTTCGCCCGCCCGGTTCGCGCAGAATCGTGTCGCGCTCGTCGGCGAGGCGGCGCATGTGTTCCCGCCAATCGGCGCTCAAGGGCTCAACCTGGGCATCAGGGACATCGACGACCTGATAGGAATCGCCAGCGAAAACCGCGACGATCCGGGTGCAAGCAGGAGTCTTGCCGCCTATGACACCAGGCGCCGGCCCGACATATGGGCGCGCAGCGGTGCGGTGAACCTGCTCAACATGTCGCTGTTGTCCGACATGCTGCCCGCACAGCTGGCGCGCAGCGCCGGCCTCAATGCGCTCGGCAGCTTCGCGCCGCTGCGGGCCTTCTTTATGCGCGAGGGGTTGCGGCCGGGCAGCGGCTTTCGCGCCATTGCCGGCGGCCTAAGGAAAGAGGTCGAGCATTAGAAGCCGATCGCCGCGTCTTTCCACGCCGTCCGCGAAACTTTACGCATCGCCCATCCGTGGCTTGCAACATGGAGTGCGGCCATTGAATTACGGCAGCTGCTACGCCAAATAGGCCCAAGCCGAAAGTCGGGGTCGATTTCTGGCCGCGTGACGTGTAAATTCAAGGTCTTAGGCGCCTTGTGCGCAGCCACGAAAGGCGCCTTGGAACCTGAGTGGTGAATGCGATGAAAACGGCCAAGTTCTCGATCGGGCAAGTGGTTCGCCACAGGCTGTTTCCGTTCCGCGGCGTGATCTTCGACGTCGATCCCGAATTCGCCAACACCGAGGAGTGGTACGAAGCCATTCCCGCCGACGTGCGGCCGCGCAAGGACCAGCCTTTCTACCATCTTCTGGCGGAAAACTCGGAGACCGAATACATCGCCTATGTTTCCGAGCAGAACCTGCTCGAGGACCGGTCGGGCGAGCCGGTGCGGCACCCCCAAATCGGCGAGATGTTCGAAAAGCTGCCTGACGGCCGCTACGAGCCTAAGCGCCAGTCGAAGCATTGAATGCAGCGGCCTTGAAGCAACAAAAAAGCGGGGCAAATGCCCCGCTTTTTTGTGTCCGAGAATGCGCTTGCGCGATCAGTTCGCGGTCTTGGCCTTGTCCTGCTCGTCCTTGAGCTTCTTGGCGAAATCCTGGTTGTTCTTGGCGACGAAGTCCTGCAGCTTCTTCTGCCGGTCCTCAATGTCCGATTGCTGCAGCGGCGGGCCGTCATAGGCGCCGCTGAAACCGCTGAGCGCGATCTTGATCGGGTTCGGCTGGTTCTGGAAGTTGATCGAGGTGAGCGTGATGCCCTGCCCCTTCTTGAAGGAAGCGACGAGCTGGTCGCTTAGCGGCACTTCCGCCACGCAGCGATCCGGGAAGCAGATCACATAGTCGAGCTTCTGCGCCTTGCCGGAATCGATCTGCAGCGCGATGCCCGGAGGAACGAGACGACCGGTCGGGACCGTGACCTGGAAGACCTTGCGGTTCACCTTGCCCTTGAGCTCGATCAGGCTGACGCCCGTGACGAGCTGGCCGTTGCCGGCGGTGACGATGTTCTGCACGTTGCAGATATCGACGTCTTCCTGCTTGGTGCAGGCCTTGAACCAGCCCTGCGGGATCTGCGGCTGCTGTTGAGCCGAGGCGGTGAAAAGCCCGGCGCCCAGAACGCCGACCACGCCTGCGGCCAGCACCGAAAGGCGGTACGCGTTGATCGTCATATGGTGCACTTTCCTCTCAAATGATCCCGGGGACCGGCTTCTTCGTGCCGTGCGGTCCAGCTACCTGTTGCCCAAATGAGGCAACAGGATGACTTCGGAGCGCGTGTTACACTGCCAGCGACGTCGAATCCAGCCCGGTTTCTGCGATTTCTTCGTGGTTTCGTGTCCCCCCGAGCGAGCATCGATCCGCGATGTAGCAGGAGAACCCGCTTCCCGTCAGCGCGCCGATTCAATCGGGTGGCGAAATGCACTAGGGTGCATGGCGAATCACAAAGCTGCCCGGCAGGGAGACGGTCATGGACCGCGTTCTGGTTCGGCTGATTGCCGCGACCTCGTTTCTGGCTCTTGCACTCCTTCCGGCGCGGTCGGAGCCGAAGCACGGCATAGCCATGCAGGGCGAGCCGGCGCTGCCGCCCGACTACCAGCATTTCGACTACGTCAACCCGGATGCGCCGAAAGGGGGGAGCGTCACCTATTGCGTGGTCGGCTCTTTCGACAACCTCAACCCCTTCATCCTGAAAAGCCTGCGCACCACGGCGCGCGGGATGATTGATACCGTTTACGGCAACCTCGTCTTCGAGCCGCTGATGCAGCGCAACTACAACGAGCCTTTCAGCCTCTATGGTCTGCTTGCCGACAGCGCCGACATGGATCCGGATCGCAAGTCGATCGAGTTCCATCTCAATCCCAACGCGAAATGGTCGGACGGCCAGCCGGTAACGCCGGAGGACGTGCTGTTCACCTACGACGTTTTCAAGGACAAGAGTCGCCCACCCTATAGCGACCGCATGAGCATGATCGCCAAGCTGGAGAAGACCGGCGAGCACAGCGTGAAATTCACCTTCAACGACAAGGCCAACCGCGAATTCCCGCTGATCGTCGCGCTGACGCCGATCGTCCCCAAGCACGCCTTCGACAAGGACACGTTCGACAAGACCACGTTGAAACCGCTGATCGGCAGCGGACCCTACACCGTGGACAAGGTGCTGCCCGGGCAGCGCATCGTCTTCAAGCGCAATCCGGACTACTGGGGCAAGGACGTTCCGTCCAAGCGCGGCTTCGATAATTTCGACCAGGTCACCATCGAGTATTTTCTCAACGCAAATGCCAAGACGGAGGCATTCAAGAAAGGCATCTGCGCCCTCGATGACGAGACCGATCCGGTCAAGCGTGAGCGCGACATCGACTTTCCAGCCTTCCGAAGGGGCGATGTGAAGGAAGAGTATTTCGACACCGGTATTCCCCCGGTGGTGACCGGTTTCCTGTTCAACACCAGGCTGCCGAAATTC
The DNA here is from genome assembly GCF_029625685.1 of Mesorhizobium sp. WSM4976. Classification (NCBI taxonomy): domain Bacteria; kingdom Pseudomonadati; phylum Pseudomonadota; class Alphaproteobacteria; order Hyphomicrobiales; family Phyllobacteriaceae; genus Mesorhizobium; species Mesorhizobium sp. WSM4976. Next base: position 76,411 of record NZ_JARTVT010000023.1, on the reverse strand, counting down.
GCCAATCCGGTCGTGCGCCGCGCGCTCGGCATGCTTTACGACTTCGAATGGGCAAACAAGAACCTCTTCGGCGGCAAGTTCAACCGCACCATGAGCTATTGGCAGAACTCCGACCTGTCCGCGCTCGGTCACCCGGCAGACGATCGCGAAAAGGCCCTGCTTGCCCCCTACCCCGGCCGTGTGCCGCCGGACGTGATCGACGGCACCTGGCGGCCGCCCGTGACGGATGGCTCGGGCCAAGATCGCAAGGTGCTCAAGGCGGCCTTCGAATTGTTGAAGAGCGCCGGATTTCGCGTGCAAGACGGCAAGATGCTCGACCCGCAGGGAAATCCTTTTGGCTTCGAGATCCTGACCTCATCGCAGGATGAAGAGCGGCTGGCGGCGATCTACCAGCGCACGCTGGAGAAGATCGGCATCGACGTCGGCATCCGCGCGCTCGACGGCGACCAGATCCAGTCGCGCAAGCAGCGTTACGACTTCGAGGTGCTGATCGGCACCAGCGGCTTCAGCAACTCCCTGTCGCCCGGCAGCGAGCAACTCGGCCGCTGGGGATCGGTCGCAGCTAAAACAGAAGGGTCGTTCAATCTCGCCGGCGTCGCCGATCCCGCGATCGACGCCGCGATCGACGCGATGCTGAACGCTCGTACCAAGGAAGATTATGTCGCTGCCGTCCGTGTGCTCGACCGGCTTCTGATATCAGGCAACTATATCGTGCCGATGCAATACAACACGCAGCAATGGCTCGCTTACTGGAGTTATCTGGAACATCCGCAAAAGACCCCCATATTCGGCTATCAGTTGCCGACCTGGTGGCGAAAGCCCAACTGACGCAAGCCCAGCCCCAATCAAGACCAAACAGGAGACGAGCATGAGCGCCGAGAACTCCATCACTGTCGATGTTGTGTCCGATGTCGTCTGCCCCTGGTGCTTCATCGGCCAGAAGCGGCTGGACAAAGCCATTGCTGCCGCAGGCGACGTCGACGTGCGTGTCAGTTGGCGACCATTCCAGCTCGATCCGACCATCCCGCCTGGAGGCATGGATCGCCGCAAGTACATGCTCGGCAAGTTCGGCAGCGAGGAACGCGTTCAACAGATTCACGCGCGCATCGAGCCGCTCGGCGACGCCGAGGGAATCCGCTTCGCATTCGGCGCCATCAAGGTCGCCGCCAACACGCTGGACGCGCATCGCGTCATCCGCTGGGCCGGCGCCGCGGGCGAAGATGTGCAGAACCGGCTGGTGCGCCGCCTCTTCCAGCTGAACTTCGAGGAAGGCGCCAATATTGGCGACCATGCCGTGCTGGCGAAGGCTGCCGGCGAGGCCGGCATGGATGCATCGGTGGTCGAGACGCTGCTGCCGACCGACGCGGACGTCGAGGCCGTCCGCAACGAGATCGCCACCGCCTCGCGCATGGGCATCACCGGCGTGCCCTGCTTCCTGCTTGAAGGCAAGTATGCCGTCATGGGCGCGCAGGATGCCGACACGCTTGCCGACGCCATCCGCCAGGTCGCCCAGGCCAAGGCGCGCGGCGAGTTGGAAACCGTCGCGGGCTGAGTGTTCCTTGGGCGCATGGCCGGACGGAACCGCTTCCTGCACTTTCCTCGAATTACTTCTGCTTGGCGGGTCGGCTCGGCAAACACGATCTGGTGAATCGCCCTGAGGACGGCGCTCAGCTAGACTGTCGCGGGTTCAGCTGATTTGAGGGGCACCGAATGGCGGTCAGGCATCGCGCATTGTCGCTGTTGTGTTTGCCTCTCGCCCTTGGGCTTCCGCTGACATTGCAGCGCGTATCCGCCGAGGAAGCCGTCATGTCGGCGACTTTCGAGGGCAAGCCCTGGACGGCGTCCTTCACCCTGGCCCAGACGATGCGGCTGGGCGGCAAGCCGATGCTGAACCTGTCGGGGACCGAGCAAGGCTCGCCGACCACGACCTTCAATTCTATGCTCGAACTGAAGGATCTAAACAACCTTCCGGGCTATCCACTCAAGACGGGCTCCCCCGCCGGCAGCGCCAACTTCAATATCCTCGATTCCGGCGCGACGGTGGGCCATGTTCGTTTCAGCGGCGGCGAGATCGTCATCGACAAATACGACGCCGCCAGCAAGACCATTTCCGGTCATTTCAGCGCCTTCGGAAAAGGCGAATCGGGCAAGCCCGAAGAACTCGTGGACGGTAGATTTTCGGGCATTCCGGTCACCGCGCAGTAGCTATTTCGGCTGATCGGCGCCTCTTTTTCGTTCACAAACCCGTGTTTTTTGCTTCCCTAAGGGAAGCTTTCCGTCTGTTGGCTCAATTGCCTTTAACACGCTGGAATAAAAGCCGAAATCAGCGCGATGAATGATCTCTCGGCATTGGCTTTCTGTTGCCCGCGCGCCACGCCGGGTAACCCTGTTCATGTTCCTCGGCAGAAAATTAATGGAAAATGATCAATTGGTGTTACCCTGTGTAACAAAACTAAGAAAGGTTTGGGCGGGATCGTGACTGGGGTCGGTAGACCGCAACGTACAATACCGGAGCAAACATCCAGCGAGGCAAAGACCTCGCCCCTGACGCCGGTATCGTCGATGCGCACATTCTGGGGGCTGATGCGAGCCTACTGGTTTTCCGACCGGTGGAAGGAAGCCTGGACACTCACCCTCGTCATCGCACTGCTGACGGCGCTGTCCAGCAAGGCTGGCGTCTGGTTTGCCGTCGCATTGGGCGAGCTAGGCAATTCGATCGCCTTCCTGCACGATGCCGCCAACCCTCACCCGCTGCAGACGATCCTGGCCAATGCCGGCATATTGGTGCTGCTGGTTGTGCTGAAGGACGCCGGTTTCACTGGTGTGCGCAATCTCGTTTCAACGACGTTGCATCGCAAATGGCGGGGCTGGCTGAACAACCAGTTCAACCATGCCCTCCTCGACGGCAACCATACCCATTTCCATGCGCAGCACGGCTCGGTCGCCGGCGGCATCGTCGCTCCCGACAACATCGACCAGCGCATCCAGGAATCGATCAAGGACATGACCGGCGGCGCCATCGGTCTCGCCATGGGCGTCCTCGGTGTGGCGACCTCGCTTTATTTCATCGGCGAAAACCTGATCGGATCCTCGGTCGAGGTTAAGGGCCTGGAATTCCTGGGCAGTTACGGTACAGCGGTGCTGGCTTTCCTCGCCGTCGCCACCTACGTGCCGCTGAACACCTGGATCGCCGTCAAGCTCGGACGACTGCTCGAGCGGCTCAATGTGCGCATGCAGCAGGCCGAAGGCAGCTACCGCAGCGAGCTGACGACCTTCCTGCGCCGCAGCTTCCACGTCGCCGCCTCGCATGGCGAAGGCGTGCAAAAGTCGATGCATGACAGGCTCTATGTCGATATCGATAAGACGTGGGGACGGCTCAATATCGTCAACACCAGCTACACGTCGTTCGAGCTGATCTACAATTTCGTCGGCGCCCGCATCATTGCCTACGCGCCGGGTCTGGTATCGTTCATCCATAACCGCCTCGACTACAAAGGCTACATCACTGGCTCCGAAATGGTTGCCCAGTTGATAAGCCAGTGTTCCTGGTTCATCCATGTGATGCCGGCGATCGCGACACTCAGGGCCAACAGCCAGCGCGTGACCGAACTCGCCAATGCGATCGAGAACGTGCAGAGCCCAAGGGAGTTCTATCAGCAGACCGGCCGCTCCGACTTCAGCTACGGCAGTCAGAACCCGGTCTTCGGCCTGACCATCCAGAAACTGGAACTGGCGCACCAGGGCGAGGACGCCACACCTTTCCTCAGCGCTGCGAATCTCCGTTTCCGCCGCGGCGAATGGACCTTCCTCAAGGGCGAGTCCGGCTGCGGCAAGACTTCGCTGATCAAGGCGATCAATGGTCTTTGGCCCTATGGCCGCGGGACCGTCGTCTTCCCTGAAGGCGTGACGAGCTTCTACGCCGCCCAGGAGGTCAAGCTGCAGCAGGTCTCGCTGAAGCAGCTCGTCTGCCTGCCGGGTTCAGAGAACGACCATGGCGACACGCAGGTAGCGGCGGCTTTGCACAAGGCTGGCCTTGGCGACTTCATCGAACATCTCGCCGACGAAAGCCGCGAGGGCAAGATCTGGGACCAAGTGCTTTCGGGCGGCCAGAAGCAGAAACTGGTGGTCGCGCGCATCATCCTGCGACAGCCGGGACTTCTGTTCCTCGACGAGGCGACCGGAGCGCTCGACCCCGAAGGCAAGATCGCTTTCCACCAGGCGATCAAGGACAATTGTGCGGACGTCACCGTCATCAGTGTCATGCACGAAGCGGTGGCGCCGCGCTCGCTTGCCGGCGAGGAATTCTATCACAGTGTGGTTTCGATCGCCGACGGCGTCGCCACGAAGAAGCCGCTTGCACCCAGCCTGCCGCGCGAGCTCACCACCATTCTCGCGCAGCCGCGTCCGGTCGAGGACAAGTGGCTGCGCTTCCGTCGGCTGAAGCAGAAGTAGAAGTCATGCCAATCCTTTGAGCGGTGGCCATGACCGAACTTGGGCAGCCTTCGATCACAGTCTCGCGATCCGGTCTCCCCGCCTCTATTTTCACGGCCCTTTGCGATTGACTCGGCAAAAACCGCTCCTATGTTGCGCCCGCTCGCAGAATTCCAAGTCGAGCCCGGCGAGCAGAAAGGTCAACCCGCCATGCCTGGCGACAGTCACAGTCGAACGCAACCGCCGTCCGCCCTGACGTGACCTGACGGCTCACGTCCTGCCGGACGGCAAGGAGTGAGCCATGAACGAATTCGCACCCGTACTGGACGACGAAGCCGTCGCCATCGCCCGTGTTCTTGCCAACGATCACGTCGCGGACGTCGTCGAAGCCCTCAACCACGAGCCCCGCGCGACAGCCATCGAGCTGCTTTGCGCCGTGCCGTTCGAGCGCCTGGTCGAGATCTTCGACCAGCCGGAACTCGAAGCAGCACCTGAGCTCGTGGAAGCCCTGCCGCGCCCCAAGGCGAGCAAGCTGTTGACCGCCATGTCGGTCGACCGCGCGGCCGATATTCTGCGCGAGCTGGATGAGCCGGCCCGTTCTGAGCTGCTCGGCGCGCTCGCGCCGGCGTTGCGCGCGACACTTCTGTCCATCCTGGGATATCCGGAAGGCAGCGCAGCCTCGATCATGACCACGGAATTCGTCAGCGTGCCTTCGGACTGGACCGTCGGCCGCACGCTCGACTACATCCGCAAGGTCGAGCGCACGCGCGAAACAATTTACGCCATCTACATAGTCGATCCGGAGACGCAGCTCCTGCTGCGTTCGACCGGGTTGCGCCGGTTGATCACGGGCAATCCGGAGGATTCAATCCTGTCGGTTGCGCCTGATCGTATGCCGGTGACGGTGACGCCGCTCACCGATCGCGAGAACCTGGCGCAGACCATCTCCAAATACGACCTGCTCGCCTTGCCGGTGGTGGACCACGGCAGGATTCTCGGCATCGTCACCGTCGACGACATCATCGACACGATGATCGAGGAGACGACCGAGGACGTGCATCGTTTCGGCGGCATGGAGGCGTTGGACGAGCCCTATATGAAGATGGGCTTTCTCGCCATGATCCAGAAGCGCGCCGGCTGGCTCTGCGCGCTGTTCCTCAGCGAGATGCTGACGGCCAACGCCATGCAGAGCTACGAGGGCGAGCTGGAAAAGGCGATCGTGCTGACGCTGTTCATTCCGCTTATCATGAGCTCCGGCGGCAATTCCGGTTCGCAGGCGACGTCGCTCGTCATTCGCGCGCTGGCGCTGCGCGAGATCGGCCTGCGCGACTGGTGGCGGGTGGCGCTGCGCGAGCTGCCGACAGGCGTGGTGCTCGGTTCGATCCTCGGCCTCGTCGGCATCTCCCGCATCGCGCTGTGGCAGTATTTCGGCTTCTATAACTACGGTCCGCACTGGATGCTGATCGCGGCGACCGTGGGCGCGGCCCTGATCGGTATCGTCACCTTCGGTTCGCTGTCGGGATCTATGCTGCCCTTCGCGCTGAAGCGCATCGGCTTCGACCCGGCAAGCGCCTCGGCGCCATTCGTCGCCACGTTGGTCGACGTCACCGGGCTGGTGATCTACTTCTCGGTAGCGCTGGTGATCCTGCGCGGCACGCTGCTTTAAAGCCATGCTGGCGGCCGCCGGCATCGCCGACGGCTGCCGCCCACGCGGCGATCAGACGCGTTCGCCGTTCTTCACGCGGTAGGTCGGCTTGTACATGGTGACTAGTTCCTCGGCCGCGGTCGGATGCACGGCCATGGTCCGGTCGAAATCGTCCTTGGTCAGCCCCGCCTTCAGCGGGATGCCCAGAAGCTGCGCCATCTCGCCGGCATCCGGCCCGAGGATATGGGCGCCGAGCACCTTCCTTGTCGATCCGTCGACCACCAGCTTCATCAGCATCTTCTCGTCGCGGCCGGACAGCGTGTGTCGCATCGGACGAAATGAGGCGCGATAGATCTCCACTTCGGAGAAGCGCTTGATCGCGTCGTCTTCCGACAGGCCCACGGTGCCTATCTCCGGCTGCGAGAACACCGCCGTCGGAATGGTATCGTGGTCCGGCGCCGTCGGATTGTCCTTGAAGGCGGTCTCGATGAAGCACATCGCTTCGTGGATCGCGACCGGCGTCAGTTGCACGCGGTGGGTGACGTCGCCGATCGCCCAGATGTTGTCTACGTTGGTGCGCGAATATTTGTCTACGACGATCGCGCCCGTCTTGCTGAGTTCGACGCCGACGCCTTCCAGGCCCATATTCTCGGTATTGGGAATACGCCCGATCGCCAGCATCACCTGTTCGACCGTCAGGGTCTGGCCGGAGGACAGCAGCACGTCGAGCTTCCCGTCCGGGGTCTTGCGGACCCATTCCGAAACCGCTGGGCAGACGATCTTGATGCCCTTCTTCTCCATGGTCTCATGCAGCGAGCGGCGCAGATCCATGTCGAAGCGGCTGAGGATTTCCTGGCCGCGATAGACCAGCGTGGTGTCGACGCCCAGGCCATGGAAGATGTTGGCGAATTCGACGGCGATGTAGCCGCCGCCCTCGATCATGATCGCCTTTGGCAGTTCCTTGAGATCGAAGGCCTCATTGGAGAAGATGCAGTACTCATGGCCCGAAAGCGCCGGGTGCGGCGCCGGCCTGCCGCCGGTGGCGATGAGGATCTGGTCGGCGCTGACGGTGCGGTCTTCGGCTTGCAGATATATGCTGTGCGGGTCGACCAGCACAGCCCGCGAGTGGAAGGTATCCCCGCCGGAACCCTCGACATTCCGCTTGTAGATCGATTCGAGCCGCGCGATCTCCTTGTCCTTATTGGCGACCAGCGTCTGCCAGTCGAAGCTCGCCTCGGGCACCGTCCAGCCATAGCCGGCTGCATCGGCGAAATGTTCGGGAAATTGCGAGGCATAGACGTAGAGCTTCTTCGGTACGCAGCCGCGGATGACGCAGGTGCCGCCGAAGCGATATTCCTCCGCGACGGCGACACGTTTGCCGAGGGTCGCCGCCACTCGGGCCGCCCTGACCCCACCGGAGCCGCCGCCGATGACGAACAGATCATAGTCATAACCGGCCATCGTAGCGGGCTCCTGCGGATGAGAAAGACGGGTCACAGGTAGGCTGCAAAACAGCAAAAGAAAAGCCCGGGCAAAGCCGGGCTTTGTGGTCCAGCGGCCGACGGCCTATTGAACGGATCAGTTCTGCGAATCGTCCGCCGGAGCCGAATTGTCGGCAGGAGCCGAATTGTCAGCCGGAGCGGAATTGTCGGCGGGCGCGGAGGCATCCGGAGCAGGCGCTGCCGGCGCCGCGGCCTTGGCGGCGGCTGCAAGCGTCTCGCCGACCTGCTGCGCGAGATCGCGAGCGACACCGTTTTGCCAGATATCGGCGGCCTTCACGAGATCACGCGTCACCGCTGGGCCGCTGTCCAGCAGCTTCTTGCCGGCATCGGAACTGTAGAAGGCGGCGATATCGTTGAGGTCCTTCTCGGAGAACACCTTCGCATAGGCAAGCGCTGCTTCCTTTTCGAGGTCGGCGCGCCGCGATGCCATGCCGAGCGCCTTCTCGGTCACGGTCTTGCCGATCAGCTCCTGCATGTCGGGATTCTTCTGGATGAGCTGCGACTCCAGCGCGGCAGCCGCCTGCGGCAGGATGTTGTCGAACGAGTCCGTGGCATGGATCGCGGCGACGGCCGCACGCGCGGCCTTCAGGTGCGATTCGCTGACGTCCTGCGCAAACACCGGCGAGGACAGCGCGAGGACGGCCGAGGCCGCCAGAAGCATCGAAAAGCGGCGAACTCGTTTATGCAACATCATAGTCGATAGAACTCCCTGGTTTTCGGGCGGCATGGACGGTTTCGATGCCGTCGCCGCCGGCGATGATGGCCGTTGACGCCAGCCCGATGAATAGACCGTGCTCGACAACGCCTGGAATGGCGAAGAGAGCATTCGAAAGCGCTCTTGTATCCGGAATGCGGCCAAAAGATGCATCGAGGATAAAGTGGCCGCCGTCTGTAACAAATGGCTGGCTTCCCGTCATCCTCAATGTAACCGGGCCGGAAAGGCCGAGCTTCGCCGCTGCGGCTCCAACCGCGATCTCGGTGGCGCGCAGGCCGAATATGTTGACCTCGATCGGCAGCGGGAACCGGCCGAGGGTCCCGACCATCTTGGACTTGTCGGCAATCACGATCATTCGCCCGGATGCAGCCGCGACGATCTTCTCCCGCAGCAGCGCGCCGCCGCCGCCCTTGATCAAGGTCAGATCCGGATCGATCTCGTCGGCGCCATCGACAGTGAGATCGAGCTCCGGCGTGTCTTCCAGCGTCGAGAGCCGCACACCAAGCTCGCGGCAAAGTGCTGCGGTGCGCTCCGAGGTCGGCACGCCGATGACCTTCAGGCCGGTGGCAACCTTTGCGGCCAGCAGCCGCACGAACTCTTCCGCCGTGGTGCCGGTGCCGATGCCGAGCCGCATGCCGTCGCCGACATGGGCGAGCGCTGCCCGCGCGGCTTCGACCTTCAACTGCCTTGCATCCATGGGGAGCCCTGATTTCACCGGTTTCGCGGGCCTCCTAGCATTTTTGCCTGTCCCGTCAAAGGCTACCTCGTCAAAGGCTCTGTGGACCGATCGAGGCTCCTTGCTTGAACCGTGGCCAGCCTGTATCCGCTGAAGCAAAGAGAAATTCGCAGGACTGCCCATGACCCGCCCGATCATTGTCTTCGACCTCGACGGTACGTTGGTCGACACGGCGCCGGACTTGCTCGACAGCCTCAACCACAGCCTTGCGGCAAGCGATCTGGCCGCTGTCGACGAAGCCGGCTTCAGGCGCTTCGTCGGCCATGGCGGCCGCGTCATGATCGAGCGCGCGCATGCCGCGCAGAACAAGGCTCTGGTGGCCGAAGAGCACGACCGGCTGCTGAAGCTCTTCCTCGACCACTACACGCTGAACATCCCCGGCAAGTCACGTCCCTACCCCGGCGTCATCGGGGCGCTCGACCATTTTCAGGCCGCCGGCTACCTGATGGCGGTCTGCACCAACAAATATGAAGCCAATTCCGTAGCGCTGATCGGCGCGCTTGGCATGTCGGACTATTTTGGCGCGATCTGCGGCCAGGATACGTTTGCCTTCCGCAAGCCGGACCCGCGTCATCTCACCGAGACGATCCGGTTGGCCGGTGGCGATCCGAACAAGGCCTTGATGGTCGGCGATTCGCGGACCGACATCGACACCGCCAAGGCGGCCGGCATTCCCGTGGTCGCGGTCGATTTCGGCTACACCGACCGCCACGTGCGCGAATTCGAACCGACCCTGGTGATCTCGCATTTCGACACGCTGACACCGGACCTGGCGGAGCGCCTAATCGCGGCGGCGCGCTGAGCCGGCGCCAAATCGCGCCGACAGAAAATCAGAGAAATCAAACCGCGGAATAACCTCGGCACATCGCCTTGACTTCACGCGCTCGCCTACCTTATATCGCGGCTCGCTTCGGCTTTCGGGCCACAGGCGGGCGATTAGCTCAGCGGGAGAGCACACCCTTCACACGGGTGGGGTCGCAGGTTCAATCCCTGCATCGCCCACCATCTAACCTCTCGAAATGGTTAGATGATTTAGCTTCCAGGCAATCCTCGAGAACTGCCGTCGTGAGGCGCGTTGGCCGTCCACCTTGCGGCCGGACACCAATGTCGCAAGCGCCTAAATCAGCCCTCGTCTTACATTCATGCGCGTCACGGCGGTCACCAGAACGGCGCCGGTCATGAAATAGAGCGTGGCGATGACGTGGCCCTGGTGGAAGTGCAGCCCGGCAAACAGCAGGGCCATGACCACCGCAAGGAAGGCGATGACGCGAGAGAAGGCATCGGGCATGGGGCGACCTTGTGCAATGTGTTGAGTGGCCGCCCTCATTCAGCCGCTCGCTCCATAGAGCGGTTTTCGATTTTTCGCAATCGGTGCGGTGGCGTATCTGTGACTACCTTCACATACGTCAGGCAGGGTTTGCGCGCAGATATCGTAACGGGGGCGCCAACGGCTTGGCTGACTTGCAGATCCCGAAGATCGCCCCCGCAATCGATGCGGTTCCGCAGGAAGGGATTTTCATCACCTAGCCATTTTCAGATTTGCTGTCTGCGCGCTGGGTACCTCCCACCCAAGCGCGCGGACGGCGTTCTAGAAGGATCGGTCCGTAACCGCCAGTGCGCCCGGTCTCCTTACAGTTTGCCGGCTTATCCGGTTTCGACGTCTCGGGCATGACATTGAAACTTCTGTCAGCCACCCGCCGATTTCGGAGAGCCCCCGTAGAAGGAGACGACGCTTTGATCGAGCACGCACTTGTCCTACAATTTCCGTCTAACCAGAGGCGGAATCGTATCATGGCTACAAATGGGGCGGACGACAGCAACCTGCCGCGCCTGGCGCGCATCGATCCGCGCCAGTTCGACCTGTTGTTCGGCGGTTGCAAGCTGGAGCGCTACGCCGCTGGCCAGCACTTGTTCGTCCAGGAGGATGCGTCCGACCGCATCTATGGTGTGATGAGCGGCACGGTCGAGATTTCGATCTATTCGCCGGGCGGGCAGAAGCTGGTGGCCAATATCGAGCTGTCGCGCAGCCTTGTCGGCGAGATCGGGGCACTGGACGGACGCCCGCGCACGGCCACCGCCAGCTGTCTCACGGCATGCGAGTTGGTTTCGTTGAGCCGGACACAACTCTTTGACCGCATTGAGAAAAACCCGTCTCTTGCACGAGCGATGATCGAATTGCTGTGCACGCGGCTGCGCTGGGTCAGCGGCGAGTTGGGCGACCAGGCCTTTTTCGGCATCGAGGCCCGGCTGGCGAAGCGGCTGGTTTTCCTGAGCGGCGTCATGGCAGACTCCGCCGGATGGATTCCGATTTCGCAATCCGAGCTCGGCGAATTCCTCGGCGCGACGCGCGAATCCGTCAACAAGACGCTCAACGACTGGCGCAATCGGCAGATGATCGCCATCAGGCGCGGCGGGCTGCGCATCACCAACGCCGCCGCGCTGAACCAGATCGCCGAATCGCAAGACGACGACTGAGCAGCTCTGCGACTTCGTCGCAGCCTCCTCGGCGACCTCGCACCGCCGTCCGTCGGGTTTGCCCAAGCAGCAAACAGCTTCAGCGCCCCTGATCAGAGCCGCGAGATCAGGTAGCGCAGCGCCGAGCGGCTCGGCATGAAGAAATAGCCGCCGCCTTTCGTGGTGACGAACTGCGGCACGTCCTTGAGCACGGTGACCTTTTCCCAGGACGGAATTGAGAACCGGCCGCCGCCGCCCCTTGCCCCGATCGTCGGATCCGTCTCCCCGACAAGCCCCTGGAACGAATTCGACGAGACCCAGGTCTGCTGGATGAACTCGTATTGGCGCTCGATATCGGCGTTGAGACACATGAAGAGCAGTCCCTTCTCTGTCTTTCCGCCCTTCTCCTTTTTCTCGTAGGTGCGGCCGACGCGCAGGATGCGATGGCGCTTGCCGATCCTGATCTGCGTCTCGCGGTCCTCGCCGAGCGAATCGCGCGGGTTGGAACGGCGTATGTGGGAGCCGAGCGGACAGGCGTGACCCTGCGGATCCTCGGCGCCGAGCGCGAAATCATTGTCGATGCCGCGGCCCGGCCGGCCGGTCGGATTGCGCACCAGCGAGCTGCCGTCCTGCCAGCGGCCGAGCATCTTTGCCGCCACCCAGTGCGGCGTGATGGCCGCGTCGCCGGTCTCGCCGGCAGCCTGTGTCGCGGCCCGTCTGCAATAATCGTCGAACAATTCGACATGCTGCTCGAACTGGCGCATGACGAGGAACGTGCCGTTGCGACCGAAATCGCGCGGCGGAGGCGGCTGTCCGGGTATCTGGCGGTTGCGCCGCACCTGCGACAGGATGCCGTCGCGGTCCAGTGCTGCCTCGACCGACGGCGACGACGGGTAGAAGCCATGCTCATCGCGGTAACCGAACAGGAATTCACCCGGCGCGAGCAGATGCATGGGCGCAGCGCCCTTGGCGGCACGCGCCGTACCCCGAACGATCGGTTGCGAGATGCCGTCGACGAAGCCGAAATGCTCGACCGCCCGCTTGCCCTCGCGCTTCACCTTCAGCGGCAGCTCGGCGGTCACCGACATCCCGGCGCCTGCCGTCTGTCGCTTCATGGCCGTGATCTCGGCCTTCAGTGATGCTGGCGTCTCGGCATAGCAGACGATGACGACATCGACGGGCTTGGCGGATGACCCCCACTGCCATTTGTCGGGCGCGTCAGGGCCGGTGTCGTTGAGGATGCGGCTGCGCTCGGGCGTGCCCATGCCTTCCCGGAAGGCGACCGGGAACGTGTCCAATGGTTCGTCGTCGACGCCGCCTTCGAGCCCCAGCCGGCGGAGTCCGTTGGGGCCGAACGCCACGGTCATGGCGCGCCGCGAGGGTGCCCCGTCGCCGAAGCTGGTTTTGCCGATGACGAAGTCGAGCCACGCCCTGCGCTTCGCCGCCGGCAGACCGTCCGGCACCTGGATCGCAAGCATATGCGCGTCGCCGAGCGCGCCGAACGGCCCAAAGAAGATGGACTGGATTTCGCCGGATTCCAGTTCCTCGAGGGGCGAGGACGCAGGCTCCGGCAGGCTCCTCGCATCCGCCGGCCGCGCTTGCGGACGCGGCAGGGAACCGAAAAGGCTCAGCCAGTCGCGCGCCTCGTTGCCGGCAGCCGAGGCGATGCCGCGCCTGATCCTGGAATTGATGCGGATACGCGTGGTGTTGAGGTGCGGATAGGCGCTGTACCAGAACAGCGTCGGGACCTGCTGGCGCCGCGCCCAGCGCTTGAAGCGATCGCCGTCGCGCGCGCCGTCCAGGAACAGCCAGCGCGTGCGCGGATATCCGTCGGTGTTGCTCCACACACCGGTCAAGCCAGCCGAGGCCTTGGCGATGAAGTCCTCAAGATAGCTTTCCCAACTGCCTCCGTAATTGGAGAAGAACATCAGCCTGTTGGTGCCGGGCAACAGGACCCAGCGGGCGAAATGAATGGTGTTGATGGTGGCGAGGAAGCCTGGCCTGAACACCTTCTGCGCAGATATCGAGATCAGGTAGAACGAGAGCCTTAGCGCCAGCCGCCGCAAGATGCCCGCCTTCATTGTCGAGATCGCCGTCAGATTGTTCTGAGCGGTGCGGTCCTCATGGGCGAGGATCTTTTCGAGCGCGCCTATCTCGACAGGGGTGCTCGCCGGCTGGTCCTTGTCCTCGAGCCGCCGCAACGCCAGGAAGCAAAGCCCGACGAACAGGGCGAGAATGGCCAGCAGACCGAGAACTGAAAGCAGAAGCGAGGTTCCCGCAATCGCGATGTTGGTGAAGGTAACCCCATGCGGGTTTCCGAACACGAGCACATAAGTCATGCGCCAGAAGGCCAGAACGACGATCGCGACGGTGGCGAACATCGCCGGCGTCAGCAGCGTCGTCGTCAGGGCGCGCGACCAGTGGCCGGGCGGTCTTTCCAGCAGGCTTTCGGCGGGCTCGAACGCCCAGCCGAATTGCCCGAGGCACCGGACATGGCGGCGCGCCTCGGCAAGCACATCCATCGCATTGCCGGCGCCCGCGCGCGGCTTTTCCACGATCTCACGCACGCTGTCGGCAAGCTTGGCCTCGGCCAGGATCCGGCGCACGGAATGTCCCGGCGTGCCGGAGAAAACCAGCCCGGCGGCGCTGCCGAAAGACGGCGATATCTCGATGTGCTTCCTCTTCAGGAAGTCTTCCAGCGAACCCCCATCCGGGAGGCCGCAGACATCCCTGAAGATCGGCCGTAGTCGGTGACCGATCGCGTGCGCTATGGCGGCAATGACATCGCTGGTGCTGCCGTCGCCGGAGATTTCCAACACCAGCGCGCCGGTCTCGACCCCCGATTTTTCATCCGTGCCCGTCGGAGCGACGGCCAGGCTGGTGAAATGAATGGTGCCGACCTTGTCGAGCGCGGCGCTGATCTCGCCGATCGCCGGATTGCCGAGATCAGCGACCTTGTCCCGCACCGCATCAAGCGGCATCGGTCGGGTGATCGGGCAGACCACGGTCACCATCGACTGCTCAGCGGTGCGGCAAAGCGGCGAGCGCTCGAAATCGACCTTGAGGCTTGCCGGATAGGCTCCGACATTGACCATCTTGCCGGCCCTGCCCCGCGCGCGGGCCAGCTTCGGCTTGCTGAACAGGGCGCGGATGCATTCACCGATCTGGATGCGGGCGATTTCAGCGCCGATGCACAAATGGATGCCGTAACCGAACACCATGTAGTCTCGATGCGGGCGCGACGTATCGAACTCGTTCGGCCGCTGCACGATCTCCGGATCGAACATCGCCGAAAGCGTCGCCGGCATAACGACCGTTCCGGCTTTGACCACGCGCTCGCGACGGGTGCCCCTGCCGATAACCGCATCACGCCTGGTGTAACGCCACGGCCCGATCCAGATCGGCTTGAAGCGCATGGCTTCCATGATCGCCCGGTCGAGCTTGTCGGTATCGCCGGCGCCGAGAGCTTCATCCACGGCGTGCCGAGCGTCGGTTCGCGACAGGATCACATCCAGGCAATTGCTGCCGGCGAGCACATTGGTCGGCACGAAGCCGGCGACCATGCCGAGCATAATGGAATGAATGTCGGGCAACGACAGCCGCCCTTGGTCCATCAGCGCGACCAAGCGGGCCAGCGGCCTGTCATCCTTGCCTGTCCTTTCCCTGACCGCGGCGATCGAGCGGTCGATAACCTTGATTAAGCGATCGCCGCCGACCACCGCAAGCTGACGTGTGGCGGGGTTTGCCGTCGGGTCGGAGAAGAACAACGCGCTGAGCGCGATCGACCAATCGGCGAATTCGGTCTCATCGTCGATCTGAAGGCCGAAATAGTCACGGCAAATGCGCACCGGCACAACCTTCATCAAGCCTGCAACGGCATCGAAGCCGGGGCTGGCGCGGGTCATGATGTCGCGCGAATGGCGTTCGGCGATCGGCCTTACGGCGGCTTCGACCTCCGCCGGTGGGAACGCGCTCAGCACGGCCGATTTCATCTGCCGGTACGCGGCGCCGTCCTGCATGCCGAGAATGAAATTCGAGCCCCTGGCCAGCTCGGCCATTTCCGGCCCGTAAGGCGTCTCGAACTCGTCGCCGCGCTCCAATATGTCGCGCACATCCGCGCCCTTGGTGACGAGCAGGAAATTGCCGAAGCCGAGATTCGGCCAGAAGCGGCGCAGCAGCGCCAGCACCCAGCGCGGATCGCCGAGAAGAAGGCCGGCGATGCGCGAGGCAATGCCGCCCTTGGAACGCAGCCGATAGATGTCGAACGGCGGCATCTCGGCGACGGGACGCTGGCTCTTCTGGGCGGCCCGGACAGCGGCGAAGTACTTCAGTGTGATCATGCGCGTTCAAGCCCCCCGGCTGTCCACGTCAACGCGATGCCGGCATCGTCTGGCCTAGGTTTGCATCGGTCCTGCGTATGTGAATTCGTTCACAGTCATCTGTTGTCGGCCGGGCAATCATGCGACTGACTTGGCCTGATCGAAATTGGCGATCAGGAAATTGTTCTTGGCCGGGTCAACGAACGGTATCCAGCGTATCCTCTGCTCAGAAAAATCCGGATGCCGGGTCATGAAAATCGCAAGCTCGCGCTCTGCCTCGTCATGCCTGCCGCTTCTCATCAGGGCGCCTATCTTCAGGAACCTGGCATAGAAGTAACTTGGCGACAGGTTGAGCGAGCGTTCGGCGGTGGCGATCGCGGCCGGCCAGTCCTCGACGAAGCAATAAGCGGCGGCGAGTTCGCCCAGATTGTGGAAGCGATAGAGGTCGAAGGGGCTCAACCGCTCTGTGTCGAGGAAGAACGGGATCGCGCCGGTTGCATCGCCTAGCAACAGGTGCGCGCTGCCCATGGCCGAGCGGGCGAAGGCGAAGCTCGGATTAATGTGGATCGCCTCGGCAAGGTGCTCTGCCGCCAATGCCGGCAGGCCGCGCATGATGTCGGCCGCGCCGAGATAGGCATGCGGGCGCGCGTCGAGGCTGTCCATCAGCAGCGCCTTGCGCGCAAGCGTCTCGACCTTCTCCAGATCGTCGCTGTCGCCGAAACGCAGCCATGCGCGCCAGAAATACCACCAGGCGAGCTCGTTGAGCACGGCGCTCGAGTTCGGGTCGTCCCGATAGGCTCTGTCGAAGAATTCGAGCGCGATGTCGGTGTCGCGGCGGGTACGCCTGTTCATATGCCAGCGGCCGCGCCTCACCAATTGCCAGGTTTCGAGGCTCTCCCACGGCACCTGGAAGGTGCGCGCCTGCTCGGCGCGATCGACCTCCTTGTCGAGGATGGAAACGATCTCGCTGCCGATCTGGTCGCGCAGGCTGAAGATATCTACAAGGTCGCGGTCGAAGCGTTGCGACCAGACCAGTCGCCCGTTCGAGGTGTCTGTGAGCGACGTGTTGAGACGGATGTGCCTGTCGTGGCGCGCCAACGTGCCGCTGACTATGTAGCGCGCGCCAAGCGCATTGCCGATGAGCCTTGTGCCCAAGCTGTCGTCGCGAAACTGGAAGCTGGATCCCTTGGCGATGACCGAAAGCCATCGCGTGTTGGAAAGGCCGTATATGATGTCCTCGGCGATGCCGTCGGCCATGTAGCCGACATCGGGTTCGCTTCCGTTGCCCTGGAACGGCAGCACGGCGATTGCAGGCGGGCCTTTGGCGATCGGCCTGTAGTGGCCGGGCGCGGCGGGGATGGAAGCGAAGGAGGCCGCCGCCCCAGGGCCGTTGCCGCCGCGGCCGGCGATCAATACCCGCACCGGCAGGGCGATGTTCTTCAGGCTGAACTCGCCGAGATCGGTAAAGACTGCCGCTGTCTTGTCCTTCACATGGTGCCAGGTCGTGGCCGAGATGGCGACGCCGTCGTGGGGCGCGAACTCCTGGAGCCGGGCTGCGATGTTCACGTCGTCGCCGTAGAGACGACCCTCCCGGACGATGACGTCGCCGGTGTTGATCCCCGCGCGAAACGGCATGCGCATGTCCTCGGCAACCGAGGCATTCAGCGCTGCGATCCGCGCCTGGAAGTCGAAGGCGGCCCGCAATGCCTCGATCGGATTGCCGAATTCGGCCATGATGCTGTCGCCGGCATCGCCAAATGTGCGGCCGCCAAAGGCGCCGCAACTGCCGGCGATGATGTCCCGCCTCTCCTCGAAGGCGGCGACGGCCAACTCGTCGTCGATGCCCATCAGCCTCGAGAACCCTACGGCGTCGATTGAGATGATTGTCGCAAGCTGACGGGTGTAATTCCGTTCAGCCATGGTCGAGCCCCCAGTCCCCGCTTGCAGTCCGAAACGGGCGACCTGCGCTCAAAAGAAACGCGTCGCCATCTGCCGACGGACATCCCCGGCAGGTCCCGCGCGCCGTTGCCACCCTGTTATGACCAGAATTCTATCAGGGTCTTGCCGAAAGCTCTACCAAGAACAGCTAATATGGCGAACGCCCTGTCCGGCGCATGGTTAGTCATTCGTTATATCGGAAGTTACATCCGCATCGTGCCGTCACGCATTGAAATCGAACGATTATTTGTCGTCACACAATGCCGAGTTTGACTGCTGTCAGCCGAAGATCGGTCACATGGAGCCAGACGCTTCACAATGCGTTATTTCCACGCTACGGAACCAACCTGGCCGCGTGCTGGTTTCTGACGGCACCCAGGCCCGTACGAAACCTGGCCACATACGCGATTTGAGGGCTCCTATGCGCACTATTGTTTTAGCAACCGGTTTCGCGGCCTTCCTTGCCGGCGGATCGGCCCTTGCGGCGGACGACAAGCCACTGCCGCCGCAAAATGCCAAGAAACTCTCGGAGATCATCGCCAAGGTCGAGCACCGCACCGACTTCCGCTATGTGAAGGAAGTTGGTTGGGATAGCGACGGCTACACCATCACCTACTACACCACCGACAAGGCCAAGGTTCAAATCACCTACGATCCGGTGACCGGCGAGCCCAAATAGGCCGCGACCGTTTCTGCCATTCCGCGGAGCTAGCATTGGGCATAGGCTCGATCGTCGAAACAAGCGGCTTGAGAAGAACATGCGGCTTCATACCTGCGCGAGCGCCCTGATTGTGACTGCGTCGACTGTAGGGATGTCCGGCCTGGCGCGGGCGGACGGCCCGTCTTTCGATTGCCGAAAGGCGCGGTTGCCCGCCGAAAAGACGATCTGCGCCGACCCGCAAATGTCAGCCATCGACGCTTTGGTCGCCAAGGCCTATGGCGGTTTTGAACCTGCCTTCGGCGGCGACAAGCGCAAGATCGCCAGGGAGTTGGTCGCTGACCGGAATGCCTGCAAGACGGATGCCGCCTGCATCGTCAGCGTCCAGAACAATGCCTTGCAGACATACGGCAGCGCGCCGTCTTGGGTACAGGACTACAACATCGCGCTGATCGGCAAGAAGGCGCAAGACTTCGCGGCAAAGACGCCGAAGCCGACCGACCAGCCCCTGCCCGCCTCGATCGGAAATTGCGGCTTCACCCACATCAAGACGCTGACGACAAGGCTGGGCGACGACCCACTGGAAACCGCAAGCCCGGATGCCGGCAGCGCAGCGACGTTCACCAATGGCGGCACGGCGGTGTCCTATGACCGCGAGCAGGGACTGGCGAGTTCCAAGGTCGGCGATCCTCTCGTCATATGCCTGATCGCGATCCCACGCGACTGTCCGAAAGGCGATCTGCGCGGCAGGGTTTACTACGCCGTCGACCTCGCCGCCAAAGGCGCATGGGCTCTGCCGGACTCGCAGCATCTGTGCGGTGGCGCCTGAGGACCTCGGCGCTGCGCCATGGAGCCTGGCGCGTCGGGCCGCCATTGCATCGTCACAACTTTGGTGGCTGACTGCCCCACTGACTGCGGGCACGGGGGTGCATGGCAATGATCGGCTACGTCCTGAAGCGCATCCTGATGGTGCTCGTCGGCTATCTGGTCGCGTTGCTTGCCGGGTTGATCGCGGTGGTGGTGATCTACGCGATATTGAGCTCGCTGCCCAATGCGCCGGGCTACCTCGGACTTATGGAATTCACCTCCGTCGCCGTGCTGGTGGTGCCGCCGCTCGGCATGTTCGTCTACTTCTTGACGATCGTCCTGACGGGGATGCAGACGCTGGTCTTCGCCTTGATCGCGGAGTTCTTCTCGCTGCGCAGCTTCTGGCTGCACATGGCCTTCGGCGCCGCCGCCGCGGCTGCCGGTTTCATGTTGATATGGCCTGACGCCGATGCTCCGGAACGCTGGGCCGACATGGGCATCATCGCGGGCGCCGGCCTCGTGGCCGGCCCGATCTACTGGCTGATTGCCGGGCGCGACGCCGGCTTCCGCCGGCCGCTCATCGAAGCAATTCCATAAAAAAGTGGTGAAGCGGTCAGGCCGGGCGGTATCGCCGTAGCCTTCCGTCCGGATTGCCTAAGTGAACAGCGCTCAGCTTGAAGGCGTGCGCACCGCTTCGGTCGCGTCCAGCGCCTGCATCAGCTTGGAATCGCGGTCATAGACGTCGTCGAAATACTCGACCTTGCCGGACATATCAGGCCAGGCGGTGAAATAGGCGACATAGACCGGAATGACGCGGGTGACATTCTCTGTCGAATGGCCGTGCTTCAGCTTCTCGGCGATATCGTCGACAGAAGTTCCAAGCACTGCGGCGGCCATGCCGCGCGGATCTTGCAGCCGGATGCAGCCATGGCTGAGAGCGCGCATGTCGCGCGCGAAGAACGACTTCTGCGGCGTGTCATGCATGTAGATGGCGTGCTTGTTGGGGAAGAGTATTTTCAATTCGCCCAGCGCGTTGGCCTCGCTTGGCTGCTGACGCACGCTGAATGGGATCTTGGAGCCATAGGCGCCCCAGTCCACCTCTGACGACGGGATCTGCCTGCCGCGCGAATCCGTCACCTCGTAGCCGGCGCGGTCGAGATAGCCTGGATCGCTCCGCAGTCTCGGCAGCATCTCGTTGACGATGATCGATTGCGGCACGCCCCAATAGGGATGGAAGTCGACCTGCTTGATCTGGTCGTAGAAGAAGGCGGTCTGATTGGTGACCCGGCCGATGACCACGCGGGTCTTCAGCTTCTCCTGGCCATTGTCGATATAGCTGGCGGTGAAGGCGGGCTGGTTGATGAAGACCCGCGGACTGCCGAGATCGGACGGCATCCAGCGTAGCTCCTCGAGCGCCACCTTGACCTTCTCGATCCTGTCGGCCTTCGAAGCACCGGCCAGCGAAGCCACCGTCCGCGGCCCGATGACGCCATCGCCCTTCATGCCTTGCCGCTGCTGCACCGCCTTGATCACCGGCACCAGCTCGGGTTCGTAGACTTCGCTCTTGCCAAGCCTTGCAAGAACCTCGCCGTAATTGCCGCCCATGTCGTCATCGAGATTGCGGGCGATCAGCGTCAGCAACTTCGGCAGTTCCGCGCTGCTCTCGCCGGGCTTGAGCAACAGCTTGGGATCGACGACGATCTCGTTTTCCTGGCTGGCCTCGAGCGCTTCCAGTTCGACGCGCAGCGCCTGGTACTCGGCGTTCTGCGGATGCCGTGATTCGAGATAAGTGCGGACCTCCTGGGTATGCGCCAGCGTCTTCAGTGCGCCTTCCAGATCGAACGGCTTGGCCGGGAAATCATAGTAACCGGTCATCCGGTTGGGATCGACACGGCCGCTCTGGGCATCATGGGCGTAGCGCAGCACGCGCGCCGACAGCGCCATCTCGAAGCGGACCAGTTCCCTGGTCCGCTCTTCCGGCGTGGCGGAAGTCGCGGCGGCCGGAATGTCGACGGAATAATCGGCTGGCGTCAGACCGTAGCTTGCCGCCTCGCCCAGCACGCGCACCGCATCCTGCGCCCTGCCGTTGGGGGCGTTGTCGCTCACCCAGATGAAATCCGGATTGGCCGAGTAATAGGCGATCAGCGCCTTGGCGATGCCGGGCTCGGCGAACAGCTCGTAGTCGCTCAGGCCGGCTACAGCATCGCGAAACGCGGTGCTCGTCACCGAGGGCACGAAGCCGACATCTTGCGCCGTCGCGGCCGGCGATGCAGGCAACAGCGACTTGAAATCGACGCGAACGAGCTTGTCGGCCCTGTAGGTGTTGTAGGTCGGGCTGCTGATCCTGACGCCGCCACCCTCGCCGTCCAGCGCGCCTGGCCGTATTTTGCGCGGCTTTGGCGGCGGTGGAAATTCGCCTTGCGGGTTGTGCCGGATGCCGCCGCCGAACAACATGTCGAACAGCCCTTGCGCGCTCGCCGGCTGCTGCACGAAGGCAAGCGTCGCCGCGATCACGATCGGCATGACGACTTTTTTGGTCCCGAGGATTTTCATGCTTCACCCGCACCGGTTGTGGCCGGTTCCCGTTCCGCGCCGCTGGACGGTCCCGCCCTCCGCATGGCGGATGTATGACGTGACTATACCGATTCATACCGATTTCGTTAAGCTTCCATAAATTTCCAAAGCCGTGTTGCAGAACAGTTTCACATCATCGTGAGTCCAGGAGCATCGGTCGGTCCTGGCTCACACACAATCAGGCGTTGGCGATGGCTGGCGCTCACCTCACCCCGTGACAAACGCAAGGCTTTGTGGTCGAAATTCCGGCGGTCGCAGCAAACGTGGCCGGGAGGATTTGCCGTGAAGAAAGGGTATCGCCAGCTTCTCGATGAAGCGAATGCCGAGATCGAGGTCGTGTCGCCGGAGGAGGCAGCAGGGCTGCTGGAGGATGACGACACTATCTTCGTCGACCTGCGTGACCCGCGCGAGGTCGAGCGCGACGGCAAGATCCCCGGCGCCAAGCATGTGACGCGCGGCATGCTGGAATTCTGGATCGATCCCGAAAGCCCCTACCACAAGCCGTTCTTCGCAAGCGGCAAGACCTTCGTCTTCTTCTGCGCCGGCGGCTGGCGTTCGGCTTTAGCCACCAAGACGGCGCAGGATATGGGCCTGGCACCGGTCAAGCACATCCTCGGCGGCTACACCGCCTGGAAGGCGGCCGGCCTGCCCATAGAGCCGGGGCATAAAAAGAAGGCGGACTGATAGGCCGATCATTGCAGGGTCGCTTCGCGCTGGCCAGTCACGAATCCCACGGCGCGCGAAACGACATCCCTGTCGGCGAGGATTCGCCGGTGGCCGAGCCCATCGGCCCAGTGCAGGTGCACATGCTCTCCGGCTCCCGCGTAACGTCTGGCATGGTCGGCATGGACTTCGCGATCGTCTGGCGCGTGGACGATCAGCGTCGGTACCGGTGCCTCGGCCAGCTGACGATCGCCGGTGAATTCGCTGAGCGGCCGGCCCGAAAGGTGCTTCACCCTGTCCGCCATGGCGACGCGGGAGCGCGGCCCGACGTTCAGCCTGCGGCTGAAATCGTCGAAGATTGCCGGCAGCGAGCTCGGCGCGGCAATCAGCACCAGTTTTTGCACCTTGAGCGGCGGCATGCCCTTGACCGATGCCGCGACGGCATTGGCGGCAACCGCTCCGCCGAACGAGTGGCCGACCACGGCGGCGAAGGGGCCGAACCATTCGCCTGTAACACGCACTGCTTCAACCGCATTCACCATGTTGAGATGGCGGCCGAGCGAATGGCCATGCCCGGGCAGGTCGAGCGAGACTACCTTGTAGCCGGCGCCGCAGAACCCTTCGATCAACGCGCGCATATATTCGGTGCGCGAGCGCCAGCCATGGATGACGAGCACCGTGCCGCGCGACACCCTGCCCTGCTCCGGTCGAAACTCATGCACCGCGACGCAATCCGTCCTGGTCTTCAGCCGGTGATGGCGTGCCTCGGCCATGAAGGCTGTTGCGCGTTCGACAGCCCGGCGTTCGCCGTCGCTCAATGCCTTGACGCTGGGGGTCCGGCAAAACAATTCGAACGCGGCGCGACCGCCAAGACGCGGCGCAACATGCTCG
The DNA here is from genome assembly GCF_029625685.1 of Mesorhizobium sp. WSM4976. Lineage (NCBI taxonomy): Bacteria > Pseudomonadati > Pseudomonadota > Alphaproteobacteria > Hyphomicrobiales > Phyllobacteriaceae > Mesorhizobium > Mesorhizobium sp. WSM4976. Next base: position 53,078 of record NZ_JARTVT010000023.1, on the reverse strand, counting down.
GCTGCGCCGAAAACGCCCCGGATGACCTTCATTCCAAATGATGCCATATTGGCAGTCCATCCATTCGTTCAAGCATGAACATAATAGTTCAAACATGAACATTAAGCAAGACCTGCCCTGGGACAACCCGCGTTTTCGCAACTGGGTTGCGGTGGCGCGTGCCTGCCATGTGCTGGAGCGCACGCTTGCCGTGAAGCTGGCGCCGCTCGACCTCAAGCCGGCGCAGCTCGACGTGCTGATGAACCTCTACCGCCACCCCGGCATGTCGCAGCACGACCTTGCCCGCAAGCTGCTGGTGGGCCGCTCCAACATCACGATGCTGTTGCCGCAACTCGAGGGGCGCGGCCTGCTGCGGCGCGAAGGCGACGAAAAGGACAAGCGCGTGTTGCGGCTGAACCTCACCGAGGCGGGCGAAGCGCTGCTGATGAAGGCGCTGAAGGTTCACATGACGCTGATCGAGAAGGCGATGAGCCAGTCGACGCCGGAACAGTGCGATATGATCGGCGAGCAGATGCGCAAGATCGCCGATGTCCTCAAGGAAGCCTGAGCGGGCTTCCAATCACCACATGGTTTTCTTTGCTCTTTCCGGCCACTCCTTGTCGTAAGTGGCGCCGTCGATGTTCTTGCGGCTGGTGACCTCGAGAATCTGGCCGGGCGTCGGCAGCGACTTCGGGTCGACATGCTTGGCCGGATTCCACAGCTCCGAGCGCACGATGGCTCGGGCGCATTGGAAATAGACCGTGTCGACAGCGATGACGGCGACCGAGCGGGCCGGCTTGCCGTCGACCATGAAGGACGCGCAAAGCTCCGCATCGGTTGTGATATGAGCGCGGCCGTTGACCCGCAGCGTGGTGCCCGAGCCCGGAACAAGAAACAGCAGCCCGACGCGCGGATCGCGAATGATGTTCTTCAACGAATCGGCGCGGTTATTGCCGCGCCTGTCAGGCATCATCAGCGTCCTGTCATCGACGAGACGCACGAAGCCGGCGAGATCGCCGCGCGGCGAGCAGTCGAGCCCTTCCGGCCCGCTGGTCGCCAGCACCACGAAGGGCGAGGCCTGAAGGCGGCATATTCGGGAATCACATGGTCGAGTTCCTTGACGACCGAGGCCTCGCCCGGCAGCCCATAGAGCGCCTCAAGCTGTTCGACGGATGAGATGCGCGACATCTTCTTCGCCTCCTGACCTTTTGCCGGCGCTACTCCACATCCATGACGCCTTGACGACAGCCGGCTGCCGGTCTCGGATTTCCAGGCGCCGGGCTAACGGTCCCGGCTCAGGCCCTTTTCGGCCAGTTCGGCAAGATAGGCGTTCCAGCGCTCGTCCTTTTCATGGCCGAGCGTATGCAGATAATTCCAGGTGAAGATGCCGGTGTCGTGGAAATCGTCGAAGGTGATGCGCACCGCGTAGTTCCCGACCGGCTCAATCTTGAGGATCGCGACATTGCGCTTGCCGGGGACGGTCACACGCTGCTCTGGCGAATGGCCCTGCACTTCCGCCGACGGCGAAGCAACGCGCAGCAACTCCGCCGGCAATTCGAACGGCTGATGGCCGGGAAAGGTCACGGTAAGCAGCTTGCGGTCTTTCGAGACCCTAAGTTCCTTCGGCGCGGTCATGATTGGTCCTGTCTGGGTTGCGCCCTTCCCTACGCCGCTTCGAGCAATGCAGAAAGCCACTCGAGGCCAGCCGACACGCAATGTCGGTCGGGGAATGTTACCAAAGATCGAGACCTTCTATCTTGAATGCGGCATTGGATCGTATCACATAGCCGTATATAACGACGCCGATCAGGCCACGGGAAACGCTTGCAATGGACATGATCGACCCCTTCGGTCGCACGATCAGCTACCTGCGCGTGTCGGTCACCGACCGCTGCGATTTTCGCTGCACCTATTGCATGGCCGAGGACATGACCTTCCTGCCGAAGAAGGATCTGCTGTCGCTCGAGGAACTCGACCGGCTCTGCACCGTCTTCATCGAAAAGGGCGTGAAGAAGCTCAGGCTGACCGGCGGCGAGCCGCTGGTGCGCAAGAACATCATGCATCTGGTACGCCAGCTGTCGCGTCATCTGGACAGCGGCGCCCTGGAAGAGCTGACGCTGACCACCAACGGCTCGCAGCTGTCGCGCTTCGCCGCCGAGCTCGCCGATTGCGGCGTCAAGCGCATCAATGTCTCGCTCGATACGCTTGATGCCGAGAAATTCCACCAGATCACGCGCTGGGGCAATCTCGGCAAGGTGATGGAAGGCATCGACGCCGCGCAGAAGGCTGGCTTGAAGATCAAGCTCAATGCGGTTGCGCTGCGCGACTTCAATGACGCCGAGATCCCCGAGCTGATGCGCTGGGCGCATGGCCGCGGCATGGACCTGACCCTCATCGAGACCATGCCGATGGGCGAGATCGAGGCCGACCGCACCCACCAGTATCTGCCGTTGTCGCTGCTGCGCGCCTCGCTGGAGCGCCAGTTCACGCTGAGTGATATCCCCTACAAGACCGGCGGCCCTGCCCGCTATGTCCATGTCCCGGAGACCGGCGGCCGGCTCGGCTTCATCACGCCGATGACGCATAATTTCTGCGAGAGCTGCAATCGCGTGCGCCTGACCTGCACCGGCACGCTCTATATGTGCCTCGGCCAGGAGGACGCCGCCGACCTCAGGGCGCCGTTGCGCGCCTCCGAGGGCAACGAGCTGCTCGACGCGGCGATCGACGAGGCCATCGGCCGCAAGCCCAAGGGCCATGATTTCATCATCGACCGCCGCACCAGCCGTCCTTCGGTCTCGCGACACATGAGCGTCACCGGCGGCTGATTTTTTTCGCGGCTTGATGCATGATCGCCTTTGGTTGTTGGCCAAAGGGGGGGACATGCATAATCTTCGGCGCATCGGCTGCTCGTCACGGGCGACTGTTCTTTTCCTGTCGGCAATCATCGCGACAACGGCAACCGCGAAGCCGTTCACCTACGTGAACGCGCGGTTCGGCCAGTCATGCACATTTCCTGACGATATCTTCGACAACGCGATGCCTGAACCCGAAAATGGCGATGGGCAGCAATGGCTTAGCGCCGATGGTGCGAGCCTGACCTGCTCCGGCATCTACAATGTCGATAACGACACCCCGAAGGGTTTCGTTGCCCAAGCCAGCACCGAGCCAGGCTCCAAGGTCACCTACAGCAAGACCGACAAGAACTGGGCGGTGATCTCCGGAACCAGGGACGGCAAGATCTTCTACGAACGGCGCCTGTTCGGGAAGGACGATGTCATCCGCACCGTCTGGATCGAATATCCCGCCACGCTCAAGGCGAAATACGACCCGCTGATCGGCGCCATTGCTGCTAGCCTGCACGAGGCGTCCGGCCCCCACTCGAAATAAACCGTCCACGCCACCCTCCGCCCGATTTACCGCCGGCCTTTTCCAGCCTAGCCTTCCGGCGCGATTTTCGCTCTAGGGGGAGTGCACATGCGCACAATCATGCTTTCACTTGCAATGCTCGGGATTGCTTCCATGCCGGCTGCGGCTCAGTCGATCGGCGGCACCTACACCGTTGCCGGCACCAATTTCGATGGTTCGAAATATGGCGGCGAGGCAACCATCACGCTGACCAGCGACACCACCTGCACGATCCACTGGGAGACCGGCGGCTCGACCTCGGACGGTATCTGCATGCGTAACGACGATGCGTTTTCCGCCGGCTATGCGATGGGCAAGGAAGTCGGTCTCGTCGTCTACAAGATCGAGAAGGACGGTTCCCTGCACGGGCTGTGGACGATCGCCGGGCAGAACGGCAACGGCACCGAAGTGCTGACGCCGAAGTAAGTCTTCGGAGCCTCGGCAAATCGGTCTCATGGGCCCGCGCGGAAATTCGTGGCCCATTTCTTTTGGCGTTGCCGTTTGTGGTGACCTGCTACAGGTTCGATTCAAAATAGAATCCGGAAACGCCTTTGCCCCTCTCGCCAAATCTGCGTGGCGCGCTGTTCATGATCGTCGCCATGGTCGGCTTCACCTTGAACGATGCCATCACCAAATATTCTTCCGAATCGATGAATATGGCGCAGGTCATGCTGGTGCGCGGCGCCTTCGCATCCTTCTTCGTCTGCCTGCTTGCCTGGCGGCGCGGCGCGCTCGTCAATCCGGCCACCATGCTGCAGCCGATGGTGGCCATGCGCGTGGCAGGCGAGGCCGGCGCTACGGTATCGTTCCTGATCGCGCTTGCACATCTGCCGATCGGCAATGTCTCCGCCGTCATGCAGGCGCTGCCGCTGGCGGTCACCATGGGCGCGGCCCTGGTGTTCGGCGAAAGCGTCGGCTGGCGACGCTGGACCGCCATTGCCGCCGGCTTCGTCGGCGTGCTCATCATCGTGCGGCCGGGTTTCGAAGGGTTCAGCGTCTATTCGCTGGTGGCCTTGGCCAGCGTCGCCTGCTGCGCGGTGCGCGACCTTTCCACCAAGCGCATCCCACAAGCGATCCCCACCATGCTGGTGTCGACGGCGACAGCGCTCGCCATGACGGTGCTGGGCGCGCTGCTTTTGTCGCCGATGGGCGGTTGGACGCCGATGAGCGGCAAGGCGACCGCACTCTTAGCGCTCGCGGCGGTGCTGGTGCTCATCGGCTATCAGTTCATCATCATGGCGATGCGCTCAGGCGACATCTCCTTCATCGCACCGTTCCGCTACACCGCCCTGCTCTGGTCGATCCTGCTCGGCCTCGTCATTTTCGGCGACGTGCCCGACCTGCCCATGATCGTCGGCGCGGCCATCATCATCGGCTCGGGTCTCTATGCGCTCTACCGCGAGCGCGTCGTCGGCAGGCAGCAACCTGCCGCTGAAAGCGCTGGACCCGACATGGCGCCGGACGGCATATAGGCCGATGGACAGAAATATTGCGGGGATCATTCTAGCCGGGGGCCAGTCGCGCCGGATGGGCGGCAGCGACAAGCCGCTGCTTTCATTGGGCAAAGCCAGGCTGATCGACCATGTTGCCGCGCGATTGAAACCACAGGTCGCGATCCTGGGGCTCAACGCGAACGGCGATCCGGCGCGATTCGCCGGCATGGGTCTGCCGGTGATCGAAGACACGTTGCCGGGCCATGCTGGACCGCTGGCGGGCATCCTCGCCGGCCTCGAATGGGCGGCCGGGCAGACAGGCTGCGGGTGGCTGGCGAGCGCCGCCGGTGATACACCATTCTTCCCCGCCGATCTCGTCGAGCGCCTGGCAGCCGCAACCCGCGAGCGGCCAGGCGCGATCGCCGTCGCCAGTTCCGACGGCAGAGGGCACCCAACCTTTGCGCTTTGGCCGCTCGGCCTGCGCGACGCGTTGCGTCATTTCCTGGTCGAGCCGGATAACCGACGGGTTTCCGCCTTTACGAAGCGCCAGGGCTATGTCGAGGTCGAATTCCCGATGATTGGGGCCGGCAACCAGAAGATCGATCCGTTCTTCAACGTCAACACGCCGGATGACCTTGCCGCGGCGGAGCGCATGTTGCAAAGCCTTAGGCCATGAGACGCGTATTCGGCATCACCGGCTGGAAGAACTCCGGCAAGACGACCCTGACGGAAAAGCTGGTCACAGAGCTGGTGGCGCGTGGCTGGACGGTTTCGACGGTGAAGCACGCCCACCATGACTTCGACATCGACAAGCCGGGCGCCGACAGCTTCCGCCATCGGCAGGCAGGCGCAACCGAGGTCGCGATCGTTTCCGGCCGACGCTGGGCGCTGATGCACGAATTGCGGGGCGAGGACGAACCCACGCTGGACGACATCCTGGCGCGGCTGTCGCCCTCGGACATCGTACTGGTCGAAGGCTACAAGCGCGAAGCCCACAAGAAGATCGAGGCAAGGCGGCTCGAGGCCAAGGACCGGACGCCGCTTTCAGCCAACGATCCCAACATTGTCGCGGTCGCCGCCGACTTTACAGTCGCAAACGAAGACCTGCCGGTTTTCGACCTCAACGACACGAAATCTATTGCCGACTTCGTCGAGCGCAGCACAGGTCTCGTGGCTCAAACCAAGTAACGCAGCGGCACGTCCCGATTGTCGTTTGCCGTTGATTTGCAGTTGCTTTTTTCTTGGAAAGAGTGGGAGTATCCGCCTCAGCGGGCGGTAAAGAAGCTCCGCCCACAAGAGCCGCACCGGGACAGCGGCCATGACAATATGAGAGGATTATCATGCGTATTGCACTGCGTATCGCGCTTGCCGCTTCGGCCGCGCTGCTGACACTTGGCGTCGCCCAGGCTCAGGAAAAGACCCTGAGGATCGGCACAGAAGGCGCGTACCCGCCCTTCAACAACCTGACCTCGGACGGCCAGCTTGTCGGCTTCGACATCGATATCGCCAAGGCGCTTTGCGATGAAATGAAGGTGAAGTGCACCTTCGTCGCGCAGGATTGGGACGGCATCATCCCGGCACTGCAGGCCGGCAAGTTCGACGCCATCGTCGCGTCGATGTCGATCACGCCAGAGCGCCAACAAAAGGTCGACTTCACCCACAAATACTACAACACCCCGTCGGCCATCGCCGTGCCGAAGGACTCGCCGCTCAAGGGCGTGACCAAGGAAGACCTCGCCGGCAAGAATATCGGCGTCGCCACCACGACCACGCACTACAATTATGCCTCCAAGACCTACACGGACAGCACCATCAAGGGCTATCCGAGCAGCCCCGAGGAACAGGCGGACCTCGCCAATGGCCGCCTCGACGCGATCGAGGACGACATCGTCGTGTTGCAGCAGTGGCTGGATACGCCGGACGGCGCCTGCTGCAAGATCCTCGGCCAGCCCTCGCCGCAGCCGGTCGAGATCTTCGGGCCGGGCGCCGGCATTGCCGTGCGCAAGGGCGAGACCGATCTGGTCAACAAGCTGAACGAAGCGATCGACACCATTCGCAAGAACGGAAAGTACAAGGAAATCAACGACAAGTACTTCAAATTCGACGTCTACGGCGCCGAATCCTGATCGTTGCGCCAAGGGCGGTGAGGCACCCCTCACCGCCCTTATCTTCTCCCGGGATCGCCACGGAGACACGACCCGTCAATGCCGGCCCAAAGCATTTGGACACTTCTCAGCTGGGGACCTGATGGCTGGAGTGACGACATTGCGTCTGGCGTTCTGGTTACCATCGTGCTGGCGCTCGCCACACTGCCGATCGGCCTGACGATCGGATTTTTCGTCGCCTTCGCCAAGCAGCATGAAGAGCCGTCGCTGCGGCTCGCCGCCAACATCTACACCACGGTTTTCCGTGGCCTGCCGGAACTGGTCACGCTCTTCCTGTTCTTCTTCGGCATGCCGCTTCTGCTGCAATACGTAGTGCGGCTGTTCAATCCGAATGCCACGATCGACGTCAACAGCTTCATCGCCGGCATGATCGTGCTGTCGCTGATCTTCTCGTCCTATGCCAGCGAAGTCTTCCTTTCTGCGTTTCGGGCCATTCCGAAAGGCCAGTACGAGGGCGGCTACGCCATCGGCCTGGCGAAATGGCAGACGATGCGGCTGATCATCCTGCCACAGCTCATACGCATTGCCTTTCCCGGCCTCGAGAATTGCTGGCTGAGCCTGCTGAAGGACACCTCGCTGGTCTCGGTGGTCAATCTCGCCGAGACCTTGCGCCAGTCCGGCGTCGCAGCGCGGGTCACCAAGCATGCCTTCCTGTTCTACAGCGTGGCGGCGCTGATCTTCCTGGCGCTCGCCATCCTGTCGTCGATCGCCACCGGCCACATTCTGCGTCATCTCGGGCGGAGGGCAGTGCGATGAGCGTCAGCCAGGCCATCGTCGTCGACAAGCCGCCCCCTCTGGCCCGCGGCTGGCAGCGCGCCCGCATTGTCGGCTACGCACTGGTCGGCATATGGATCCTCTTCGGTCTCGGCATCGTCGCCTACCTCGTCTACGCCTGGAATCCAGAGTTCTTCGCCCGTTACGCGCCGGCCTATCTGCAGGGCCTGGGAACGACCCTCTCGCTGGTGTCCATTTCGATGGTGCTGGGAGCGATCTTCTCGCTGCCTGTCGCCTATGGCCGCATGTCGAAGAACTGGATCCTGTCGGGGCTTGCCTACTGCTACGTCTATTTCTTCCGTGGCACGCCGCTGCTCGTGCAGACCTATCTCGTCTATTACGGCGTCGGCTCGTTCCGGCCGGAGCTTGAAGCGGCCGGGCTATGGTGGTTCTTCCGCGAAGCCTTCTATTGCGGTGTCTTTGCCTTCTCGCTCAACACCGCCGCCTACCAGGCCGAAATCCTGCGCGGTGCCATCGAAAGCGTGCCGCGCGGCCAGTGGGAGGGAGCTGCCTCGCTCGGCCTGCACAAATTACAGACGCTGCGCAAAGTCATCCTGCCGCAGGCGATCATCGTTGCCCTCAGGCCCTACGGCAACGAGCTCATACTGATGATCAAGGCTTCCGCGATCGTCGCCATCATCACGGTCTACGACCTGATGGGCAACGCCAAGCTCGCCTACGCAAAGTCCTTCGACATCCAGGCCTATATCTGGGTGGCGATCGTCTATCTGGTGATGGTCGAGATCTTGCGCCACGGGGTCGAGTGGATCGAGCGCCGCATCACCGTCCACCTGCATCGCTAGATCAAACCGTTCGGGCCTGCACCAGTCGAAGCGGCGCTGCGTGCCTTGACGAATTTTTCGCATGGCCTAGACCTTCGGCCACTGGAAACTGTGTTTTGTTGGAAGGTAGGCGCATGGCATCGGTTGCATTTCTCGGTCTTGGCGTCATGGGCTATCCCATGGCCGGGCACCTCAAGAACAAGGGCGGCCACGACGTCACCGTTTACAACCGCACCAAGGCAAAGGCCGAGCAGTGGGTGGCCCAGCATGGCGGCAAACTGGCGCTGACGCCGGCCGAAGCGACCGAAGGCAAGGACTTCGTCTTCTCCTGCGTCGGCAATGATGACGATCTGCGCTCGGTCACCATCGGCGCGAACGGCGCCTTCGCGGCGATGAAGAAGGGCTCCATCTTCATCGACAACACCACTGCCTCGGCCGAGGTCGCGCGCGAGCTGGACGAAGCCGCGCGCAAAGCAGGCTTCTCCTTCCTCGACGCGCCCGTATCCGGCGGCCAGGCCGGCGCCGAGAACGGCATCTTGACCGTGATGGTCGGGGGCGAGCAGGCCGCCTTCGACAAGGCGAGGCGCGTCATCGACGCCTACGCCCGCATGGTCGGACTGATGGGTTCGGCCGGCGCCGGCCAGCTGACGAAAATGATCAACCAGATCTGCATAGCGGGCCTCGTCCAGGGCCTGGCCGAAGGCATCCATTTCGGCAAGAAGGCTGGCCTCGACATCGAAAAGGTGGTCGAGGTGATCTCGAAAGGCGCCGCCGGCTCCTGGCAGATGGAAAACCGCCACAAGACGATGAATGCCGGCAAATATGATTTCGGCTTCGCCGTCGACTGGATGCGCAAGGATCTCGGCATCTGCTTGGCGGAGGCCAACCGCAACGGCGCAAAGCTGCCAGTGACGGCGCTTATCGACCAATTCTACAAGGATGTGCAGGACATGGGCGGCAAGCGTTGGGATACGTCCTCGCTGCTGGCGCGCCTGGAAAAATAGGCGACATGACGCAGCCCGATCCGAGCTGGAGCGCCGATGACATCGTGGCCCACCTGCGCTCGGTCGGCACGCCGGCGAACCTGGCAGGCATGGCGCGCTTCGGCATCAACACCACGAGCGCGCTTGGAATCGGCAATTCCGACTTGCGACCGCTGGCGCGCAAGTTGAAGAAGAACCACGATCGATCGCTTCTGTTGTGGGACAGCGGCATCCGGGAGGCGCGGCTGATGGCGGCCTTCACCGGGGAGCCGAGAAAGGTCGACATCGATCAATGCCGGCGCTGGGCCGCGGATTTCGATAGCTGGGAGATCGTCGACACCGTTGCCGACCTGTTTGCCGAAACGCCATTCTGGCGCGACCTGATCGACGAATTCGCCCAGGACGAACGCGAATTCGTCCGCCGCGCCGCCTTTGCCATGCTGGCCTGGAGCGCGGTGCATCTGAAGAAAGAGCCGGACGCGACCTTCCTTGCCTATCTGCCGCTGATCGAGGAGCATGCCCACGATCCGCGCAATTTCGTCCGCAAGGCGGTGAATTGGGCGCTGCGGCAGATCGGCAAACGCTCGATGAGCTTGCATGCGCCTGCGCTTGCGCTGGCGCAAAAACTGGCGGCATCGTCGGATAAGACGGCGCGCTGGATCGGCAAGGACGCGGCGAAGGAACTGACGGATGCCAAACAGCTCGCAAGGCTCGCAGCCGCAAAAACCCGACCCTGACCAGGAATGGCAGCAATTGAAAATAAGGCAGCGATGAGCAAGCGTCTCAAATCATGCGCAGCGATGACAGCCGTGCTGCTATTTGCAGCCTCGGGAGCGGATGCGGCAGCTGATATCGCGCATATCTTCTGGAAGGATTTGCGCCCGGCGACGCAGGCTGTCGCCGGGGAAGCGAACCTGCCGATGATCGCCTCAAGACTGCCCGACCACGGCGAGACCTTGTCGCTCAATCTGCAGGACAAGACCATACAATTAGCCGGCTATGCGTTGCCGGTCGATCGCGACGGCGACCTCGTCTACCAGTTCCTGCTGGTGCCATGGACGGGCGCCTGCAGCCACATGCCGACGCCGCCGCCCAACCAGATCGTGCTGGTGACGCCAGCGCGTCCCTACAAAATGAAAGAGGCCTACGAGCCGGTCGCCGTCACCGGCGTTCTGCAGCCTGGCATGGAAAAGAGCCAGCTCTTCATCCTCGACGGCGTCTCGATCGTCCAGTCCGGCTACACGGTGCGCAAAGCCGAGGTGGCGCGAGTCGACAGCGTACCGGACACGGTCGCCCTGCCGGTCAACTCACCGTGGAATTTCCTCAACAAGAAGAAGAACTAAGCTCGCCGCTCCACGCAGTTGCAGTCGGCGGGCAGCGCCCCGAGCGTCTCACGCCGCGTTCGCGCCCGACTCCTTGTCCAGCACCATGTAATCGAGCGGGATTTCGGTCGTGTACTTGATCTGCTCCATGGCGAAGGACGAGGACACGTCGCGGATCTCGATCTTGGCAATCAGGCGCTTGTAAAAGGCGTCGTAGGCTGCGATGTCCGGAACCACCACGCGCAACAGGTAATCGACGTCGCCGCTCATGCGGTAGAACTCGACCACTTCCGGGAATTCCTGGATCACCTCAGAGAACCGCCGCAGCCATTCATGGCTGTGCGAATTGGTGCGGATCGACACGAAGACGGTGACACGCACATTCACCTTCTCATGGTCGAGAATGGCGACGCGCCGCTTGATGACGCCCTCTTCCTCGAGCTTCTGGATACGTCGCCAGCACGGCGTGGTCGACAGGCCGACTTTCTTGGCAACATCGGCCACCGCAAGCGTGGCGTCCTCCTGCAGGAGGCGGAGAATTTTTCTGTCGAGACGATCCATAGGGAGGCTCCAGGGGAATAGTTTAGCTATAATCCCTTTTATCGGAGCCTTTCACAAGAAAGAAATTCTGCCAAAGGCGGCAAATGCGAGTGATATCTTGCGGAATGCCTAACCCATGCGATAGCGGATTTCCGACCTCAGAAAGGGCAGCAAATCCATTTCAAACCAGGGATTCTTCTTCAACCAGCCGGTGTTCCGCCAGGATGGATGCGGCAGCGGCAGCACTTTTGGCATGGACGGCCCATCCCATATGGCGCGCCAGTCCCTGACCGTCTCGGTCAGCGAGGGCAGTCGCATCGTGCCCATATGCCAAGCCTGCGCATAACCGCCGATGGTCAGCACCAGGTCGATCCGAGGCATCAACGCCATCAGGTCCTGTCGCCAAGCCGGCGCGCATTCGCGGCGCGGCGGCAGGTCGCCGCCCTTTGCATCCTGTCCGGGAAAGCAGAACCCCATCGGCACGATGGCGAATTTTTCAGTGTCGTAGAACTCTTCGCTGCTGACGCCGAGCCAGCTTCTGAGACGATCCCCGGAAGCATCTGTGAAGGGCATGCCTGAGATATGAACCTTGGTGCCCGGCGCCTGGCTGGCGAGCAGGATGCGGGCACTGCCGGACGGCCTCAGTACCGGGCGAGGCTCGTGCGGCAAGGGTCGGCCAAGCGGCTGGTCGACGCAGATGCGGCAGGCCCGCACCCTCGCGGTGAGACGCTCCAATGCTTGGCTCATGTCGGACGGACTATCCAATTTTCGTCGCTCAGGCCGTCGCGCTCGGCCGGCTTGTCAGCGCCGCGTACCAGCGCAGGACGTTCGTGCATTCCTCCGGCACCTTGATGCGGGCCGGCTTCATGAAATCGATGGCGATCATTCCGGTGATGTCGGCGACCGAATAGGCATCGCCGGCGGCGAACTCCCGCTCCGCCAGTTCCTTGTCGAAGAGGCGCAGGAACTCGATCGCCTTCGGCTTGTTGGCCTCGCCCCATTGCGGGATCTGCGGCACTTCCCACTCCTTCATCGCCGGATGGATGTGCCGGAACGCGGCCGCGACACTGGCCATGAGGTTCAGTTCAAGGCGCCTTTGCCACATCTCGACTTTTGCCTTGCCGAGCGCGCCCGTGCCGAACAGTGGCGGCTCGGGGTGCAACTCCTCGAAATAGCGGCAGATAGCGATCGATTCGGTAATGACGGTGCCGCCGTCGAGCTCGAGCACCGGCAGGCGCCGCAGTGGATTGCGCTGTGCCACCTCTTCGCCGCGATGCTCCAGCGCGCCCATGTCTACGGGCACCAGCGGCACCGTCAGCCCTTTCTCGGCAAGGAAGACACGCACGCGCCGGGGATTGGGCGCCCGGCCACCATCGAACAGCTTCATATCATCCTCCAGCTTCTCCACCGGATCATAGGGCTCGGGTCCGCCCATCACCAGAAGCGAAAGAACTCGCGCAACACGTCGCCGAACGAGGCCAGCGTGCCGTGCCTTCGCTCGACCGGCGCATCGTGATGGCTCTGGCGCCAGTCCTGTGGCTCTTTGAAAGTGCCTGCCCAGATGCCGACCTTGGCCGCTCTCGCCATCGCTTCATCGGTTTCGAAGTCGCCGAAGGCAACCGCCCATCCAGCCTGCACCTGGGCCTGGTTCAGGTCGGTGTCGCCTGCCCTGCAGTCGCCGAGCAGCCGGCCGTAACGGTCGCGCTGCCAGCCGCTGCAGGAAACGGGCCTGCCGGCGATCAGCCGCACCAGCGATTGCCGCGCCAGCTTGCCGCAGGGATAGTCGGCATCGGCCTTCTGGCAGGTCTGCAGGTACTCGGGAGCGTCGATGCCGCGCATGCGGATGCGCTCGGTACCGAGCGTGATCGAATCGCCGTCATTCACGATCGCCGTGCCTTGCTCCTGGCGGGTCTCGAAGCGATCGAGCCGCGCCGCCACCAGGATCAGCAACCCGAGCAAGAGGAAGGCCAGCCCATAGTCCAGCAGCCTGCGCCAGAGGCTGCCCGGCGGGATTGCCGCATAGCGCCGGCGCGGTCCTCGCGGCCCGAAACGGCTCATATGGCAAACAGTCTCTTAATCATTCGAACGTAGCTTAACGAACTGACAGTCGCTGCGCGCAGAAATTGAAGTCTGTATGCCTTTGCAACGCTCGAACACAGCGGATAAATTCATTGTGGACCGCCGTAAACCGCACCGCAACAGCGATGTGGCGCGCGCGGTGCGCAAGACGCGCGACCGCCTTTCGCAGCAGGCCGGCAGCCTCGACTTCGACCGTGAACTGCTGAAACTGCATGCGCGCGCCATGGTGGTCAGCGCGGTCGCCATCCCGCTGCTGGTGCTTGCGGTAGCGGCTCTCGGCCGACTGGCGGGCCTGGGCAACCAGATCACCATCTGGGCCCTGGCGATGCTGCTTTGCTACACGATCGTGGCGTTCATGTCGCGGCGCGTCGAGCGAACCGAGGCCGCTGAACTTGACCCGGCGCAGACGCGCCGCGACTTTCTGATCAGCCATTTCCTGTGTGGCCTTGGCTGGGCGTGGTTCGCATGGATCGGCTGCGACACCTGTCAGGTCGACCAGTTCTATGTGGCCAAGGCCATGGTGCTGCTGATCGCGATGGCGACGACCGCCGTGATGGCTTCCTCGCTTGGCGGCGCGCTGTTGGCGACCTTTGCCATCCCCGTTGCCGTCTATGTCTATTCCATCGTGCACCTGTGGACGCCGATCGAAGCCACGATGGCGGCGTTGCTGATCGCCGCGCTTCCCTTCTTCGGCTATGTCGCGCGACATCTCAATCAGGCCTCGTTGATGGTGCTGTCCTTCCGCTCGGAGAAGGACGCGCTGATCGCCGAGGTGGAGACTGCAAAATCGATGTCGGACGAAGCAAGGCGGCGCGCCGAAGACGCCAATCTGGCGAAATCGCGCTTTCTCGCCTCGATGAGCCACGAGCTCAGGACTCCACTCAATGCCATTCTCGGCTTCTCCGAAGTGATGGCCAACGAAGTGCTGGGGCCGATGAACAATCCGACCTATCGCGACTATGCCCATGACGTGCACGAGTCCGGCCAGCACCTGCTCGACCTGATCAACGAAATCCTCGACCTGTCGCGCATCGAGGCCGGCCGCTACCAGCTCAACGAGGAACCGGTCGTGTTGGTGACCGTCGTCGAGGACTGCTGCCACATGATGGAATTGCGGGCCCGCAACAAGGATATTCGCATCATCCAGGAGTTCGAGGAGACCTTGCCGCGTCTCTTCGCCGACGAGCGCGCGGTGCGGCAGATCACACTCAACCTTCTGTCCAATTCGATCAAGTTCACCCCGTCCGGCGGCGAAGTGCGCGTGCGCGTCGGCTGGACCGCCGGCGGCGGCCAGTACATTTCGGTCAAGGACAATGGACCGGGCATTCCGGAAGAGGAAATCCCGGTGGTGCTATCCGCTTTCGGCCAGGGCTCGATCGCCATCAAGAGCGCCGAACAGGGAACCGGGCTCGGCCTGCCGATCGTGCAGGGCCTGCTCGCCATGCATGGCGGCGAGTTCGAGCTTCATTCCAAGTTGCGTGAAGGCACGGAGGCGATTGCCATTTTCCCGCTGAGCCGGGTGATGGAGGAATTGCCGGCCCTGCCCACCAAGACGGTTGCCACGCGCGGGCGCCGCTAAAGCAAACCCGTCGGCTTTAAAGCCGCACAGCCATTGCCATGCCCGAGCTGGTCAGCGCAGCGGCCTTGACGATACCGGCAGCGAGCGCAACCCCTACCCCTTCGCCATGGCTGATGCCGAAATCGAACAGAGGCCGCAGTCCGAGCCTTTCGGCGGCCTTGGAGTGGCCGGGCTCGGGCGACAGGCCGGCAAGCAGGCAATGATCGAGCGTGCCCCGGTTGGCCGCGTGCAGAACTGCGGCCGCGGCAGTCGCCACGAATCCGTCGAGCAAAACAGGAATTTTCTCCATGCGCGCCGCGAGAATGGCGCCGCAGATCGCCGCGAACTCCCGTCCGCCGACCCGTCGCAGAGCCTCCAGCGGATCGCTGAGGCCGGAACCGTGAAATGCCAGCGCCCGGTCCACGACCTCGGCTTTTCGCGCCATCATCGCCACATCGGCGCCCGAGCCCGGACCCACCCAGTCAGCCCCCTCGCCGCCGAACAGCGCGGCGCAGAGCGCGGCGGCGATCGTCGAACTGCCGACTCCGAGATCGCCCAGGCACAGAAGATCGGCGCCGCCGGCGACCGCCTCCATGCCGAAGGCCATGGTCGCGGCGCAGCCGCGTTCGTCGATCGCGGCTTCCTCGGTGATGTCGCCAGTGGGGATATCCAATGCCAGGTCGAAGACCTTCAGGCCGAGATCGTTGGCGATGCACACCTGGTTGACCGCGGCCCCGCCGGCGGCGCAGAGCTCTACCTCGTTGGCGGTCGCCGCCACACGCCGCGGCGAAATGCCATGCCTGACGGCACCGTGATTGCCGGCGAAGATCGCCACCAGCGGCCGATTGATCGCCGGCGGCGCCCGCCCGCTCCAGGCGGCGATCCAGGCCGCGATGTCCTCGATGCGCCCGAGCGATTCGTTCGGCTTGTCCGCCTTGGCAAACAGCGCGCGGACACGGGCACTCGCCGCGTCATCGGCAGGCGGCAACGCCCCCAGGAGGCTTCGGAAGTCGTCGAAAGGCTTAGCAGGCATTTGCGTCGGTCGCGGTTCGTTGCGGAAATCGCAAGCGGCATAGCCGCCTTCTCCCGCCGGCACAACCGCTTGACGATGCCGCGAACAGGTTGCCTTGCGACGCATCGCGGAGGGCTTGCATTGCCCCAGCGGTTGCACCATGTGGAATGAACGCAAGAGAACAGTATGACCGCCATCGAATCTCCCTGCATCCTGGTCTGTTCGATCGATATGAAAACCGGCTTCTGCTTCGGTTGCGGCCGCACGCGCGACGAGATTTCCGGCTGGCTCACAATGACTCCCGAAACGCGCCGGGGGGTGATGGCCGAACTGCCGGCGCGGCTCGAAACGGTCGAGCGCTGGCCGCGCCGTGAAACCCGGCGTGCCCGCATTGCGCGCGAACGCGGCGTTTTGTGAGAAGAAACCGATGAACCGGCTGTTCTGGATCGTCATGGCGGTGATCGGCGCCGGGCTGGTGCTCTTGATGCTCAACAATTCGGCCGGCCACACCTTCGGCATGAACAACAATGATTTCGGCCGGCTGATCTGGGTCGGCGTGCTGGTCATGGTGATCGGCGCAAGCCTGCTCCGCTCCGGCCGGCCGCTGGGCGACATGGCACGCAATATCGGTGTCTGGGCCGCACTGATCCTCATGCTGATCGCCGGCTACCAGTATCGCTACGAGTTGCAGGACGTCGCGAGCCGCGTGACCGCCGGCCTGGTGCCGGGCAGCCCGCTGGCGCTCGGCGTGGAGAATGGCCGCCCGACCGTCACGCTTGACAAAGCCGACAACGGCCATTTCGAGGCCCGGATCCTGGTCAACGGCACGCCGGTGCGCGCCGTCGTCGACACCGGCGCGACCAGCACGGTGCTGACATCGGAAGATGCCCAGGCCGCCGGCTTCAACCCGGCCGCGCTCAGCTACAGCGTCGACGTTTCCACCGCCAATGGCATGGCGCGCGCCGCGACGGTCAGGACCGACGAGGTGGCGATCGGCGGCATCGTGCGCAAGGACATGACGGTGATGGTCGCCGCGCCCGGTATGCTGGAACAAAGCCTGCTTGGCATGAACTTCATCGGCTCGTTGTCGGGCTTCGACGTGCGCGGCGACCGCATGATCCTGCGAGATTGACCGAAAATCAGGCCGCCTCGGCTTCAGCGGCCGTAAAATCAATCGCTGCGAATGCAGTCTTCAGCACCTCCGGCCGGGCGCCGGGCTTGTTTGCGTCGGTGGAAAGAATCTGCCGGAAGCGGCGCGCGCCGGGCAAGCCGTGGAACAGTCCGACCATGTGGCGGGTGATGTGGCCGAGCCGCCCGCCCCGCTCGATATGGCGCGCGGCATAGCCGGCCATGGCGTCGATCAGTGCCGGATAATCGAAGGCGATAGCCGCCTCGCCGTAGAATGCGGCGTCGACGCCGGTGAGGATGCCCGGCGTATGATAGGCGGCGCGGCCGAGCATCACGCCGTCAACATGGCCGAGATGCGCCGACACTTCGGCAAGCGATTGAATGCCGCCGTTGATGCCGATGAATTCGTTCGGTTTTCTGGCCTTCAGCCGGTAGACGCGCGCATAGTCAAGCGGCGGGATCTCGCGGTTCTCCTTAGGGCTCAGCCCTTCCAGCCAGGCCTTGCGGGCATGTACCCAGAGCGCGTCGGCGCCAGCGGCGAGCACGCCGTCGGCGAGCGCGTCGAGGGCGGGCTCCGGGTCCTGATCGTCGACGCCGATGCGGCATTTGACCGTGACCGGGATCTTCACCGACGCTTTCATGGCCGCGACGCACTCTGCGACCAAGGCCGGCGTCTTGATCAGGCAGGCGCCGAACGTCCCCGACTGGACCCGGTCGGAGGGGCAGCCGACATTGAGGTTGATCTCGTCATAACCGAACGTCTCGCCGATCCGCGCTGCTTCGGCAAGTTTTGCCGGGTCCGATCCGCCAAGCTGCAATGCAACCGGGTGCTCGACATCGTCGAAACCGAGCAGTCTCTCTCGCGAGCCATGGATGACCGCGTCCGCCACAACCATCTCGGTGTAAAGCAGCGCGCGCCCGGTCAACTGGCGGTGGAAGAACCGGCAGTGCCGATCCGTCCAGTCCATCATTGGTGCTACGGCTACTCTATGGTTCTGATTTTTCAGCATTTTTCATCTAACATTAATTCTTGGAACCTGCCGAGTGCACACGAATTTAAGCCAAAATACGACCCTTTTCGCCAGGTTTCGATCTCTCAGTGCACACGGAGCGCACACAAAATGGCCACCTACACGAAGCTCTCATCCAGTTCTTGGTGCGTGCAGGTTCGCCGCAAATATCGCTACGTCAGCGAGACGTTCTTGCGCCGAGACGACGCGCGGCGATGGGCGATCGAGACCGAACGCCAACTCGACGGCGGCAAGACGCCAACCAAGTCCCGTGTAGCGCGCCTTAAGACTTTCGGCGAACTCATGACCTCCATATCGACGACATGTGCAATGTACGCAAGTCCCCTCGCCGCTCCTGTCGTAAGCACATGAGTTGTCCGGGTTAGGTAGCACACGAGTTGCCCGGTTTTGTCGCCAGCGAATGGAGGCTGGGATGGGACGGACAACGTGGCTACAGGACCGGAGAATGCAGAAGTTTCGGGACGTTTAAAAAAGCCGCCCCGGTCAGACCGGGACGGCCAGCGATTTGTGAGCAAATTGGTTGCGGGGAACAGGCTTCCGGAGAACGGCTGAGATTGAATGCTCGCCGGCACTTTCGTAGACCAGGCAACACCGAACTACCCGAGAGTTTGGCTTGCTAGAGCATAAGTCTTCGGACTAGCCTCGCCGAGGGCGGCAAAATCGGCGAGGCGTTTGCCCAACGACATGGTCAGCACCGTATCGAAGACCGGCATCGCGGCATGCGAGAGAAAGGCGGCGAACTCGCCGCTATCCATGTGGGTGTCGACGCGAAGGAAAGTCCCCGAATGGTCGGCCACGTGCGGCTGGAGGACCGCCACGGCGTCGGCATCGCTTTCGGCCACGACCGGCCCCACGACATGGCCCCGTCCGAAGGGCCTGCAGAGCGCGAAAGCGGTCAGCTTGTTTCCGTCGAAAAGCCCGTAGCCGACCGAATGCGCAAAGAGCTTTTCAATGAGTGCCGGCCGCTTCACACCAAAGCCCGCCGCGTCGAGCGCGATCGCCGCCGGAATATCGCTTGCGTCCAGAGTTCGGATGTCGCCGGACACCTCCCCCATGCTCCTCGTTGTGGGCGCGCGGGCGATTCCCTGGCATTGGTAGACGGTTTTCTCCGGCTGGAAGTCGAGCGAGAGATAGAGCCGTCGTGCGGCTCGGGTCGCGTTGAGGCGCAGATCGCGCCCGGGAACCTTGTCGAAGACCCGCTTCATCAGCCACTGCGCCGCCCCCAGCGTCTGAAGGCGGGGCGAGGTGATGACCATGCCGATGGTTGCGAAATCGGGACCATGCTCGAACCACATTGCGGAACCCAGAACGCGACCGATCTCATCGAGCGCCACGAAACCGTGCCCTGATTCCCGCAGGAACTGCCAGTCTTCGGCCCGGTGTGGCCATCCGACGGACAGCGAGTGCGCATGCAGGCGGTCGAGCTCGATGCCCTCGATGTCGGCTATACGCATCGAGAAGGCATCGATTTTCAAGCTTTCGGACGGCTTCAATTCTCTGCCTCTGAAAGATTGCCTAACGGGTGACGCACAATGCCCCCAGCCCTGCCACGCTAAACAACCACGCCGATACAATTTGCTCGATTGCCGCGCGCCAGCGCAAGATTCGACTGAAACACTTCCGCTTTCGGCACGCAATCGCGAAGGAACGCGTCCATGCTCTGCGGCAATTCCGCAGTTATGGCCAGCGGCGCCGATCCCCCGCAACCTGAAGATGCCTTGAGGGCTGGAATGGACGTCTTCGACATCCTCGACCGTCTCGTCGCCTTTCCGTCGGTCGCCGGCAAGCCGAACTCTGACATCGCCGGCTGGATCGAGACCTATCTCGGCGAACATGACGCAAAGGTCACCCTGCTTCCCGGACCGGAAGGCGACCGCTCCAACCTTTTCGCGACGATCGGCCCTGCCGATGTTCCAGGTTATGTCCTGTCTGGCCACATGGACGTCGTCCCCGCCGCCGAGCCTCAATGGAGCTCGTCTCCTTTCGCGCTGCGTCGGGAAGGCGAACGGCTCTACGGACGCGGTACGACGGACATGAAGGGATTCCTGGCAGCCGCGCTCGCGGCCGTGTCCACGTCGGCGGGCCTGCGCCTAGCCAGGCCGGTCCATCTGGCCTTTTCCTATGACGAGGAGATCGGGTGCCGCGGCGTGCCGCATCTGATCGCCCGGCTTCCCGAACTTTGTGCGAAGCCGCTCGGCGTCATCGTCGGCGAGCCGAGCGGTATGCGCGCCGTGCGCGGCCACAAGGGCAAGGCGGCCGCCCGCGTGACTATCCACGGGCGCTCCGGCCATTCCTCGCGGCCAGATCTCGGGCTCAACGCCATCCATGCCATGTCCGATGCGCTGGGCGCGGTCTTCAGCGAGGCCGAACGACTGACGCGCGGTCCCTTTGACACAACTTTCGAGCCGCCCTTCTCCTCTATGCAGGCCGGTGTGATCGCGGGTGGACAGTCGGTCAACATCATCCCCGACATCTGCACGCTCGATCTGGAGGCGCGCGCCATTCCCGGCGTTGACCCGGCCGGCCTGCTCGTACCCATCAAGGCGAAGGCCGAGGCCCTTGCGGAAGACGGCTTTCGGGTCGAATGGGCGCCGATCAGCGCCTACCCGGCGCTGTCGCTGCCGCAGGACTCGGGACTGGCGGCGTTGCTTCGCGAGCTGACTGACGAAGCGCCGCTCGCCGCCGTCAGCTACGGCACGGAGGCCGGGCTTTACCAGGCTGCCGGCCTCGATGCGATCATTTGCGGCCCCGGCGATATCGGCCGCGCCCACAAGCCGGACGAGTATATTCTCGCCGGCGAACTCGCTGCTTGCCAGCGGATGATCGAGGCGCTAGGCGCGCGTTGCGCGGCCTGAAGGAGCAACTGGAATGACCTTCCTGTTCAACTCCGATGCACGGCGTGGCGCGGTGTTTGCCGAAGCCTTCGCCAAGGAGCTGCCGGACGTCCGCTTCGCGATGGGCGCCGCGGCGATCGACCCCGACGCGGTGCGTTATCTGATCACCTGGACCGTTCCGGAGAACCTCGCCCGCTACAGGAACCTGGAAATCCTTTTTTCCCTCGGCGCCGGGGTCGACCAGTTCTGCTTCGATGCCGTGCCCGCGAGGGTGAAGATCGTGCGCATGATCGAGCAAGGCATCGTGCGGATGATGCAGGAATATGTGGCGCTGGCTGTGCTTGCGCTCCACCGCTACCTGCCGACCTATCTCGCCCAGCAGCGTGCAGGCCAATGGCGAGATATCCCGCAGCCTCAGGCCGGCTCGCGCCGGATCGGCGTGCTCGGTCTCGGACAACTCGGCCAGGCCGTGCTCGACCGGCTGAAA
This sequence comes from Mesorhizobium sp. WSM4976, assembly GCF_029625685.1. Lineage (NCBI taxonomy): Bacteria > Pseudomonadati > Pseudomonadota > Alphaproteobacteria > Hyphomicrobiales > Phyllobacteriaceae > Mesorhizobium > Mesorhizobium sp. WSM4976. The sequence goes on along the minus strand of NZ_JARTVT010000023.1, from coordinate 31,566 downwards.
CCCTTCGGTTTCCCGCTCTCCGGCTGGAGTCGCTCGCCGCGGCGGGTCGAGGGCGTGATCTGTCACCACGGCGAGCTCGGCCTTGAGGAGATGCTCGCGGTCAGCGACATACTGGTCTGCCTGCTGCCGCTGACCGAGGAGACGCGCGGGTTTCTCAATGCCGGCCTATTCGCGAAAATGCCCGAAGGCGCGGCGCTCGTCCACACTGGGCGCGGGCCGCAGCTCGACCACGAAGCACTTGTCGCCGCACTCGACAACGGTCATCTGTCGTCAGCGATGATCGACGTGACCGATCCCGAACCGCTGCCCGCGGGCCATCCATTCTGGTCGCATCCGAAGATCATCCTGACCCCGCATGTCGCGAGCGTCACCCAGCCCGCGACCGCCGCGCGCGCCGTCATCGACAACATCAAACGCCACCGCGCCGGCCTCGACCCCATCGGGCTCGTCGACCGCTCGCGCGGCTATTAATGCAGGTCGCCCAGAAGTGTGCAGCAGTTCTGGGAGAACGACATGCATCAAAAATCAAGCTCCAATCGAAAGGCCATCCTTTGTCCCTGCTCAAATCCGTCGACACCAATCCGAGCTTTTCACCGCGCGAATCCAAGGCGCTGCCCGAGCGGCTGATTGCCGGTGATCCCGCCTTCAAGACCTGGGCGCAGGACGTCGCCAAGGACGACCTCGTCCATACCGGCGTCTGGGAGGCGACACCTGGCGAGACGCGCTCGATCAAGGGGGAGACGTTCGAGTTCTGCCACATCCTCTCCGGCGTTGTCGAAATCACGCCGGACGCCGGCGAGGCAGTGACGTACCGGGCCGGCGACAGCTTCGTGATGAAGCCGGGCTTCACCGGCGTCTGGAAGACCATCGAGACGGTGCGCAAGATCTACGTCACAGTAGGCTAGCGAGGTCCGCGCCGACGCTGAACCTGCGCGCGGAAGATTTTGCCGTAGCTGCCGTCCGACACGCAACATTCGTCGGCGATCGATCACCTAACAGCTCATGTTGCGTGCCGGTACGCGCTAGCCTCAGCCGATACTGCCGAGTGGTTTGCCCATGAGCCTGAGCTTCGATCCCAACACGATCCCCCTCCCCGTTGGCCATTTCATCGGCGGGGAGCTGATTTCCGCCGAGGGCGCGATCGAGATGCGGCGGCCCTCCGACGGCAAAGCCTATGGCGCCTGCCCAGTAGCGGGTGTTGATATGGTCGACAGCGCGGTAGAGAGCGCCAAGGCTGCGCTGAAAGCTAGCAACTGGGGCGGCGTCCGGCCGCGCGAGCGCACCAGGGCCCTGCAGGCCTGGGCCGACCTGATCGAGGCCGAAGCCGCAACGCTGGCCAAAATCGAGGCGCTGTGCTCGACCCGACCCGTCGGCCAGCTCGTTGCTGGAGACATCGCCGTCACCGCCGAGCAGATCCGGTTCTTCGCCGAGTTCGCCGACAAGGAGGGTAGCGAACTCGCGCCGACCGACGACGCCAGTCTCGGCATGATCATGAGCGAGCCCTATGGCGTCGTCGGCGCGATCACACCATGGAATTTCCCAATCTCGATGGCCGGCTGGAAACTCGGCCCGGCGCTGGCCGCGGGCAATGCGGTTGTCTTGAAACCTTCTGAGATGACGCCCTTCTCGGCTGTCTATCTGTCGCAGCTCGCAGTCAAAGCGGGTCTGCCGGCCGGACTCATCAATGTGGTCTTGGGCGACGGTCCGACGACCGGCACGGCGCTGACCGGCCATCCCGAGATCGCCAAGGTCAGCTTCACCGGCTCGACTCGCGCCGGCTCGGCGATCATGGAGAATGTCGCCCGCACCGGCGTCAAGCCAATGACGCTGGAGCTCGGCGGCAAGAGCCCGCAACTCGTCTTTGCCGACGCCGATCTCGACAAGGCAGCGGCGGCGATCGCCGGCAGTGTCATCTTCAACGCCGGGCAGGCCTGCGTGGCCGGCACGCGCCTGATTGTGGAGAAGAGCGTCGCCAACCAGCTTGCGGCCGCCATCGTTGAACGAATGAAGGCGGTGCGGCTCGGCCCGACATGGGACGAGACGACGCAGTATTCGCCGATCATTTCGGAGCGGCAGCAGGCCCGTGTCGACAGCATCGTGCAGGCTGCTCTCGCCGCCGGCGGCGAGTGCCTGACCGGCGGCAGCGCCATGGGCGATCCGGGCTATTTCTACGAACCGACACTGATCGCCAATGTCGACCAGGCCAATCCGGCGATTGTCGAGGAGATCTTCGGCCCGGTCCTGACCGTCCAGACCTTCGAGACCGAGGAAGAGGCGCTGGCGCTGGCCAGCCATCCGACCTATGGCCTGGCCTCCGGCCTGTTCACCGCCGACCTGTCGCGCACGATCCGCATCGCGCGCAAGCTCGAAGCGGGCACCGTGTGGGTCAACCGCTACAGCCGTTCGCGCGACCACATCCTGCCGACCGGCGGTTATAAGCGCTCCGGTATCGGCAAGGACCTTGGCCGCGAGGCCTACCACGCCAATCGCAGGACCAAGAGCGTCCTGATCAGCCTCTGAAGAGTTGCCGATGAAATCCTATTCGATAGCCCTGATCCCCGGTGACGGCATCGGCCGCGATGTGACCGCCGCCGCCTGGACGGTGCTGGAGACCGCGGCCAAGCACTCCGGTTTTGCCCTGATGGCAACCGGGTTCCCCTGGTCCTGCAAATTCTACAAGGAAACCGGCCGCATGATGCCCGAGGACGGCATCGGGAAGTTGCGCGGCTTCGACGCCATTCTTCTGGGCGCCGTCGGCTGGCCGGCGGAAGTGCCGGACTCCGTTTCGCTGCACGGCCTGTTGCTGCCGATCCGCAAGGCCTTCGTGCAATACGCCAATATAAGGCCGCATCGCCTGCTGCCGGGCTTGACGGGTCCGCTGCGTGCCGAGAGCTTCGATATATTGTGCATCCGCGAGAACACCGAAGGCGAATATTCGGGCGCTGGCGGACGCGTGCATCAGGGCACGCTGGACGAGGTCGCGGTGGAGACCTCGATCTTCACCCGAGCCGGCGTCGAGCGCATCCTGCGCTTCGGCTTCGAGCAGGCGCGGGCACGGCGCGGCAGGCTGGCCTCCGTTACCAAGTCCAACGCGCAGAAATACTCGATGGTCTTCTGGGACGAGATCACGCGCAAGCTGGCGGCCGACTATCCTGATGTCACGGTCACCAGCTATCATGTCGACGCGCTCGCCGCGCGCATGATCATGGCGCCGGACAGTCTCGACGTGGTCGTCGCCTCCAATCTCTTCGGCGACATCCTGACCGACATCGGCGCAGCGATGCAGGGCGGGCTCGGCTACGCCGCCTCCGCCAACATCAATCCCGACCGCTCGGCGCCGTCCATGTTCGAGCCGGTACACGGCTCCGCCCCGGACATCGCCCATCTCGGCATCGCCAATCCGATCGCCACCATCTGGTCGGGCGCGATGATGCTCGAGCACCTCGGCGAGACGGCCGCCGCCGGCCGCATCATGAAGGCGCTCGAAGCGACGACCGCGCGCGGCATTGGAACGATCGCCGGCAAGGACAAGACAGACGCCATCACAGCCGCCGTCGTCGCGGCGCTCAGCTGAATGCAAGGTCGTTTCCCGATGAAGAACCTGAAGGACAAAAGCCTCTTCCGCGAAGCCGGCCTGATCAGGGGCGAATGGGTCGCTGCCGGCTCCGGCAAGACCGTCGACGTCATCGATCCGGCGACGCAGGCGGCGATCGGCACAGTGCCCGACATGGCCGGTGCAGACACCCGAGCGGCCATCGAAGCCGCGGCCTCCGCCTATCGGGACTGGCGGAAGAAGACCAACGCGGAGCGCGCCACGCTGCTGGAAGCGTGGCATGGCCTGATGCTTGCGCATCTGGACGACCTCGCGCTGATCCTGACGACGGAACAGGGCAAGCCGCTGGACGAGGCCAAGGGCGAGATCCGCTACGGGGCGTCCTTCGTCAAATGGTTCGCGGAAGAAGCACGCCGCATCAACGGCCACACCATCCCCTCGCCCACGCAAGACCGCCGCATCATCGTGCTGAAGGAGCCGGTCGGCGTGTGCGGCATCATCACGCCGTGGAACTTTCCCAACGCCATGATCACCCGCAAGGTCGCGCCGGCGCTGGCCGCCGGGTGCACAGTGGTGATCAAACCGTCCGAGTTCACGCCCTATTCGGCGCTGGCGCTCGGCGTGCTCGCCGAACGCGCCGGCATTCCGGCCGGCGTCATCAACATCGTCACCGGCATGCCGGCCGAGATCGGCAACGAGATCATGGCGAACGAGACGGTGCGCAAAATATCCTTCACTGGCTCGACGCGGGTCGGCTCACTGCTGATGCGCGGCGCCGCCGACAGCGTGAAGCGGCTCAGCCTGGAGCTCGGCGGCAACGCCCCCTTCATCGTCTTCGACGACGCCGATCTCGATCTCGCCGTCGAAGGCGCGCTCGTATCGAAATTCCGCAATGGCGGCCAGACCTGCGTCTGCGCCAACCGCGTCCTCGTCCAGGCGAGTGTATACGATGCCTTCGCCGCCAAGCTCACCGCCCGCGTCAACGCCATGGCGGTGGGACCCGGCACGCAGCCGGGCGTCGCGATCGGGCCGATGATCAACATGGCGGCGGTCGAGAAGATCAACCGCCATGTCGAGGACGCGCTTGCCAAGGGCGCTGCGATCGTCACTGAGAAACCGGCGCTGCCGGAGGGCGCGCAATATGTCGCGCCGCTGGTGCTGACCGGCGCCACGGCAGAGATGCAGCTCGCCGGCGAGGAAACCTTCGGCCCGGTCGCGCCGCTCTTCCGCTTCGAAACCGAAGAGGAAGCGATCGCGCTCGCCAACGGCACGCCTTACGGCCTTGCCTCCTACTTCTACACCGAGAATTTGAAACGCGCCTGGCGCGTCGGCGAGGCGCTGGAGTTCGGCATGGTTGGGCTCAACACCGGCTCGGTCTCGATGGAAGTGGCGCCCTTCGGCGGCGTCAAGCAGTCCGGCCTCGGGCGCGAAGGCGCGCAGGCCGGTATCGAGGAATATCTCGAGATGAAGAGCTTCCACATGGGCGGGCTGGGCTAAACTCAGCGCGGATCACTGGACCCGGTCGAGCGCCTTGTAGTAGAGGCCGACCATCGGCAGGAACCACGGCTTGCCTGAGTAGCCTGGGATGGAAGGCCACTCGAGGCCCTTCAGCGGATTGCGGTCCTCGCGGCCGAGCATGGCATCGGCCAGGATCATGCCGAGATGGGTGGAAAGCTGGGCGCCATGGCCGGAATAGCCCATCGCGTACCAGACCCCGTCATGATAGCCGGCGCGCGGGAAGCGGTCCTTGGTCATGTCGACCAGCCCGCCCCAGCAATAGTCGATCTCGACCTTCGCGAGCTGCGGAAAAATCGCAGCGAGGCTTGTCCGCAATATCTGCCCGCTCTTGGCATCCGAGCGCTGGTCCGACGTCGCCGAGAAACGCGCGCGGCCGCCGAAGATCAGACGCTTGTCGGGCGCGAGCCGGAAGTAGTTGCCGATGTTCATCGAGGTCACGCATGTCCGGTTGCCCGGCATGGTGGCAGTGATCTCGACATCGCTCAACGGCCGTGTGGCGATGATGAAGCTGCCGACCGAGATGAGCCTGCGGCGGAAGTAATTGAAATTCGGTGTCGTGTAGGCTCCCGTCGCCACCAGCACATTGTCGGCGCTGATCTTGCCTCGCGAGGTGGTCAGCTCATGCCTGGCGTCGGCCTGCCTCAGGTTGGTCACCCTGGTGTTCTCGTGGATGACGGCGCCGTGTCGGGCGGCGGCCGTCGCGAGGCCCGACACATAGCGGCCCATATGCATCATGGCGCTCTTCTTCGACAGCATCGCACCATGGAAAGGCGAGCCGATCTCGGATTTGAGATCGGTCGCCGACAGCAGAGCCGTATCGGGATCGACCTCGGCATGGATCGCTTCGAAGTTGCGCGCGATCGCGTCGAAATGCTGCGGCTTGGAAGCGAGTTTCAGCTTTCCGGCGCGGCGGAAGTTGCAGTCGATGCCTTCCTCGGCGACCAGCGCCTCGATGGTGTCGACGGAGTCATCCAACGCCCGGTAGAGAGCGATCGCCCGTTCCTTGCCGAGTTCCGCCTTGGCAGATAGATAGCTGTGCGCGAGGCCGTTATTCAGATGCCCGCCATTGCGCCCCGATGCGCCCCAGCCGACCCGCTCCGCTTCCAGCACGACCACCTTGGCGCCGGCCTTTGCCAGTTGGCGCGCGGCGGCGAGACCCGTGAAGCCGCCGCCGATAATGGCGGCATCATAGTGCCCGTCGATCGGCCCGTGCGCCCCACCGGCAAAGATTGGGGCCGTGTCGTGCCAGTAGGAGACGAATTTCATTGACAATCCGCCCGTTTCAAAGCCCGACCACCGCCGGGAGACCAGAAATATCGGCGATCTCAGTGTAACCGTAATAGGGATTGGCCGGCTCGTGGCCGCGGTTGACCCAGACCTTGTTCTTGATGCCGAGATCATGCGCCGACATCAGGTCGTAGCGGAACGAAGACGAGCAGTGAAGGATGTCTTCCGGGCCGCAGCCCAACATGTCGAGCATATATTCGAAAGCCTTGAAGCGCGGCTTGTAGGCCTGCGCCTGCTCGGCCGTATAGACGGCATGGAACGGCGCGCCGAGCTTCTCGACATTGGACATGATCTGCGCGTTCATGGCGTTGGAGAGGATAACCAGCGGGATTTCCTTGGCGACCTTGGCCAGGCCTGCCGGAACGTCGGCATGCGGTCCCCAGGTCGGGACACGCTCATAGACCATTTTGGCGTCGTCGGGGCTGAAGACGACGCCGTTGCGCTTGCAGGCGCGCTCGAGAGCATTGTGGATGACGTCGGCATAGGGTTTCCAGTCGCCCAGGATCTCGTCAAGCCGGTAGGCCGCGAAGTTCTTGATGAACTCCTGCATGCGCGGCTCGTCGAGCCCGCTGCCATAGAGGTCGCGCGCCGCTTCCGCCATCTGGAAGAAGGTCAACGTGCCATAGCAGTCGAAGGTGATGTATTTGGGCCTGAAGGAAGCCATGTCCGTCGATCTCCGGTGGAAGCGCACCCGCTTTGGGATTTACGTCATCATATGCGGGCAGGCGACGAGCCACTTGACCGAAATCGGCTCTCCGAAAGCAGAAAGTTCCGTATCCGCCGTCCGGTTTGGCACGCTGTAGCATCTTGCCTGTCGAGAAGCGCGCCATTGCACGACGGTGAAGCGGCCACCGAGGATGCTGCCAGCAGAAGATGCGGCGCACGCCCCGCGCAAAGGCGAAAGATATCGCAGAGACCGAAACCTTCAGACGATCTGCGGCGCGCCGATGACCGAGACTTGCAGGCAGACGGAAGGATGCCTCATGCAACAGGGCGAGATCGAACTCCGGGACTTCGGGCCGGACCATATCGAGGGCGCAGTGGCGCTTTCTCGCCAGGAGAACTGGCCGCATCGCCGGCAGGACTGGCAGATGGCGCTGCAGCTTTCGAGCGGCGCAGTCGCACTCGACGACCAGGGCCGGGTCACCGGAACCATCCTGGTGACGCCCTATGGCGCGGACTGCGCCATGATCAACATGGTGATTGTCGACAGGAACGTGCGTGGCAAAGGGCTCGGGCGTCGGCTGATGGAACAGGCCTTCGCTCTTGCACAGGATCGTCCGCTGCGGCTCGTCGCGACGCGAGACGGCATGCCGCTCTATGAGAAACTGGGCTTTGCGCCCTCGGGCACCATTCTACAGCATCAGGGCAACGTCGCTGCGCTTGGCGCGCCCGATGGCGTGGAAGCGGCGAGCGTCGATGACCTGCCGGAGATCAAGGGCCTGGACCGCGATGCCTATTGCGCCGACCGCGAAGCCTTGATCGATGCGCTGGCCGAGCGCGGTGAACTCGCCGTCATCCGCCGCAACAGCGCAATTGAGGCCTATGCCGCTATCCGCGCGTTCGGACGCGGCGAGGTGATCGGCCCAGTCATCGCGAGCAGTGCGGGGGAAGCCAAAGCCCTGATCGGCTTTTTCGCCGCGTCGCGCCCCGGCGCCTTCCTGCGCGTCGACACGGACAGCAGGACAGGCATTGCCGACTGGCTCACGGAAATCGGCCTCGCCCATGTCGGCGGCGGCGTGGCCATGGACCGTCCATCCAGGACGGACGCGGCGCAGGCCAGGCCAAAAGTTTACGCCCTCGCCAACCAGGCGCTCGGCTAGTCCGGAGAATAACAATGCTCGCCAATTCCCTGATCGAACTCGACCGCGCCCATCTCATCCACCCGGTCTCCTCCTATCGTGGCCACGAGGCGCTCGGCGTGCGCGTGCTGAAATCCGCGAAGGGCGCGACTGTGACTGACGCATCCGGCAAGCAGCTCGTCGACGGCTTCGCCGGACTGTGGTGCGTCAATGCTGGCTACGGCCACGACAGCATCGTCGAAGCGGCCGCCCGGCAAATGCGCGAGCTTCCCTACGCGACCGCCTATTTTGACCTCGGCTCGGAGCCTGCCATTCGGCTCGCCTCGGAACTGGCTGACCGCGCACCGGGCGACCTCAATCACGTTTATTTCACGCTTGGCGGATCGGATGCGGTCGACAGCACGATCCGCTTCGTCCGCTACTACTGGAATGCCAAGGGCGAGCCGCAGCGCGACCAGTTCATTTCGATTGAACAGGGCTATCACGGATCGTCGGTGGTCGGCGCGGGCCTGACTGCCCTGCCCGCCTTTCACGCCGGCTTCGGCATTCCCTTCGAGTGGCAGCACAAGATCCCGTCGCCCTATCCCTACCGCAACCCGGTTGGCGAGGACGGCAACGCGATCGTCGCCGCATCGCTCGCCGCGCTGAAGGCGAAGATCGAGGCGATCGGACCAGAGCGCGTCGCCGCCTTCTACGCCGAGCCGATCCAGGGCTCGGGCGGCGTCATCGTGCCGCCGAGAGGCTGGATCAAGGCGATCCGCGAACTCTGCAAGGAATACCGCATCCTGTTCATCGCCGACGAGGTGATCACCGGCTTCGGCCGCACGGGACCGCTGTTCGCCTGCTCGGACGAGGACATCGTTCCCGATTTCATGACGACCGCCAAGGGCCTGACCTCGGGCTACGTGCCGATGGGCGCGGTGTTCATGGCCGACCATGTTTACCAGGTCATCGCCGATGGCGCGGGCGCATCAGCGGTCGGCCACGGCTACACCTACTCCGCCCATCCTGTCAGCGCCGCCGTCGCGCTCGAGGTGCTGAAGCTTTACGAAGGCGGCGGCCTGCTGGAGAACGGCATCAAAGCCGGCGCCCGCCTGATGGCGGGATTGGCCTGCCTGAGCGACCATCCGCTGGTCGGCGACGTACGCGGCCGCGGCATGCTGGCTGCGGTTGAACTGGTGACAGACAAGCAGAAGAAGACGCCGCTTCCCGCTTCTGCAATACCGGCGCGGCGGGTCTTCGACCGGGCCTGGGACAACGGCCTGATCATCCGCGCCTTCGCGCATGGCGTTCTCGGCTACGCGCCGCCGCTCTGCTGCACCGATGGCGATGTCGATGCGATCATCGAGCGTACGCGCCTCACGCTCGATCAAACGCTGGCCGATCCGGATGTCCGCAAGGCGCTGTCATGAACAGCGCCAGATTTTCCGCGTCGCGAAATATCGCCGGGGCGGACGATTTCGCAATTTTGTGCCGAAGCCCCGCGCCTTTTCGGCGAATCCAGCGCGGGGGAAGTGCCAGACTGTCCTTAAGACAAGGCCAGAAAGCCGGAATTTACTGGCTTCTTGAAAAGGCAACGTCTCCGACAGCACGGAATTTTGTTCTGTTCAGCACGGTTCGGCCATAGAGGAGAGCTAGTTCTTGGCCAAGGCCTTCAGTGAATTCAAATACATGAGTTTCGATGTCGTCGGCACGCTGATCGACTTCGAAGCCGGCATCACCGCCTGCCTGGCAGGCATTGCCGCCGAGGCCGGCGCCGCCATCGATGGCGATGAAGCTTTGGCGCTCTATCGGCAGGCCCGTTACATGCCGGGCGTAGGGTTGTTCCCCGACGATCTCGTGCGTGTCTACATGGTCATCGCGCCCCGGCTCGGCCTGCCGGCAGAAGAGAAATACGGTGTCCGCCTGCGGGATTCAGCCAGCGTTTGGAAAGGCTTTCCCGACAGCACGGCGGCGCTGGCCGAGCTTGCCAAGTCGAACAAGCTGATCGCCATGACCAACACGCGGCGCTGGGCGCTCGACCATTTCGAGAAGCAGCTCGGATCGCCTTTCTTCGCCACTTTCACCGCCGATGACACCGGCACGGAAAAGCCAGACCTGGCCTTCTTCCAGAAGGTCTTCGATTTCGTGGCTTCGTGCGGGGACAGCAAGGACGACATCCTGCATGTCGCGCAAAGCCAATACCACGACATCGGCATCTCCAGGGCGCTCGGCATGACCAATTGCTGGATCGAGCGCCGACACGCCCAGAAGGGCTATGGCGGCACGATCGAGCCCGAGCGCTTCACCGTGCCGGACTACCACTTCACCTCTATGGCCGCCCTTGCGACGGCCGTGCGAGAAAGCCTGAAGGAGCGAACCTGAACCAAAGCCCGGAAAGCCGCAGCAAGACGAGCATACCGACCATACCAACAGAAAGGGGAATGAACATGACCGACAAGATCACCAACTGGACCAGCGCCGACGACGCCAAGGTCGAAAACGCCATCCGGCGAGGCGCGAGCCGCCGCGAGTTGCTCAAGATGCTGCTGGCCGGCGGCGCCGCAATTGCCGCGGGCGGTGTTGTCCTTGGCCGCGCCACACAGGCCGTCGCCGCCACGCCGGTTTCCGGCGGGAACTTCAAGGCCGCCGGCTGGTCGTCCTCGACCGCCGACACGCTCGACCCGGCGAAGGCGTCGCTCTCCACCGACTATGTCCGCTGCTGCTCGCTCTACAATCGCCTGACCTTCCTCGACAAGGACGGCAAGACGCAGATGGAGCTGGCAGAGAGCTTCGACAGTAAGGACGCCAAGACCTGGACCGTGAAGCTGCGCAAGGGCGTCACCTTCCATGACGGCAAGGACCTCACGGCCGACGACGTGGTCTTCTCGCTGAAGCGCCATCTCGACAAGGCGGTCGGCTCCAAGGTCGCCAAGATCGCCGCGCAGATGACCGGCTTCAAGGCGGTCGACAAGTCGACCGTGGAAATCACGCTCGCCGACCCGAATGCCGACCTGCCGACCATCCTGGCGCTCCATCACTTCATGATCGTCCAGGACGGCACGACTGATTTCTCAAAGGGCAACGGCACCGGCGCCTTTGTGCTCGAGACGTTCGAGCCGGGCGTGCGTTCGGTGGTCACCAAGAACAAGAACTACTGGAAGTCGGGCAAGCCCTATCTCGACTCCTTCGAGTTCATCGCCATCAGCGACGACAGCGCCCGCGTGAACGCGCTGCTTTCGGGCGACATCGCCTTCGCTGCGTCGATCAATCCGCGCGCCATGAAGCTGCTGGAAAGCCAGCAGGGTTTCGAACTGTCGAAGACAACCTCGGGCAACTACACCGACCTCAACATCCGGCTCGACATGGATCCGGGCAAGAAGGCCGATTTCGTCGCCGGCATGAAATATCTCGTCAACCGCGAGCAGATCGTTAAATCGGCACTGCGCGGCCTCGGTGAAATGGGCAACGACCAGCCGGTCTCGCCGGCCAACATCTTCCACAATGCGGACCTCAAGCCGAAGGCCTTCGATCCGGACAAGGCGAAGTTCCACTTCCAGAAGGCTGGCCTGCTCGGCCAGTCCATCCCGGTGATCGCTTCCGACGCCGCGACCTCGTCGATCGACATGGCGGTGATCATCCAGGCCGCCGGCGCCGACATCGGCATGAAGCTCGACGTGCAGCGCGTGCCGTCCGACGGCTACTGGGACAATTACTGGCTGAAGGCGCCGATCCATTTCGGCAACATCAACCCACGCCCGACGCCGGACATCCTGTTCTCGCTCCTCTACGCTTCCAACGCCCCGTGGAACGAAAGCCAGTACAAGTCCGAGAAGTTCGACAAGATGCTGGTCGAGGCGCGCGGCTCGCTCGACCAGGCCAAGCGCAAGGAGATCTACGGCCAGATGCAGACCATGGTGTCCGAGGAAGCCGGCACCATCATCCCAGCCTACATTTCCAACGTCGACGCCCTCTCCAGCAAGGTGAAGGGTTTGGAAGCGAACCCGCTCGGTGGCATGATGGGCTACGCAATGGCGGAATATCTCTGGCTCGAAGCCTGAGAGGCGCCTGCCGGGGCCGACCGACCGGCCCCGGCACTGCATTGCGCAGGATTGTTTGACCGAACGCAACCGCAGGGAGCGCTTCCATGAAATCTGGGGTCCTCAACCTCGTGGTTAGGCGGCTGGGGATCGCGGTCGTCACCCTGCTGATCGTGCTTTTCGCCGTGTTTTTCGCCACCAGCATGCTGCCGGGCGACACCGCGTCGATCCTGCTCGGCCAGGCGGCGACCCCCGAGGCGGTCGCCGGCCTGCGCGAGGCCATGCATCTCAACGATCCGGCGATCCTGCGCTTCCTGCGCTGGCTTTTCGGACTGCTGCACGGCGATCTCGGCACTTCCTACGCCAACGACATGCCGGTAGCGGCACTGATCGGCGGGCGTCTGCTCAACACGATGAAGCTCGCCGCAATCACAACCTTGCTCTCGGTTCCGCTGGCGCTGACGCTCGGCATCACCGCCGCGATGCTGCGCGGCTCGCTTTACGACCGCGCCGTCACCGTGCTTTCGATCGGCGTCATCTCCGTGCCGGAGTTCATGGTCGCGACGCTGGCGGTGCTGCTCTTCGCCGTCTATCTCAAATGGCTGCCGGCGTTGTCTTCGGTCAACGAGGCGCATTCACTGACCGACCTCGTGCGCATCTACGCAATGCCGGTGATCACGCTTACCTTCGTCATCTCCGCCCAGATGATCCGCATGACCCGCGCAGCGGTGATCGAGACGCTGTCCACGCCTTATGTCGAGATGGCGCTTCTCAAAGGCGCGTCCCGCACTCGCATGGTGCTCAGGCATGCGCTGCCCAACGCGCTCGGGCCGATCGTGAACGCGGTGGCGCTCTCGCTGTCCTATCTTGTCGGCGGCGTCATCATCGTCGAGACGATCTTCAACTATCCCGGCATCGCCAAGCTGATGGTCGATGCGGTCGCGACCCGCGACCTGCCGCTGATCCAGAGCTGCGCGATGATCTTCTGCCTCGGCTATCTCCTGCTCATCACGGCCGCAGATATCGTCGCCATCATGTCAAACCCGAGGCTGAGATAACGATGGCGCGCGCAGTGGCCTCCCGACGGTCCTTCCTGGGCCATAGTTACAACCTTGTCGGCGTCGTGGCTTCGCTGGTCATCCTGGCGTGGACGGTGGTCGCGATCTTCGCGCCCTACATCATTCCGCATCCGATCGGCGACATCGTCGACGACGATTATTTCGGCCCGATGCGCCAGGGGTTATGGCTTGGCTCGGACTATCTTGGTCGCGATATGCTTTCACGGGTACTGATGGGCGCGCGCTACACCGTCGGCATATCGCTCGCCGCCGTTTGCATCGCCTGTTTTTCGGGTGTTGCGCTCGGCATGCTCGCTGCTGTGACTGGCGGCTGGTTCGACACCTGCCTCAGCCGCTTCCTCGACGCGATGAACTCCATCCCGAGCAAGCTGTTCGGCCTCGTGGTCGTCGCAGCGGTCGGCTCCTCGATCCCTGTGCTGATCCTGACGCTCGCGGTGATCTACATCCCCGGCGCCTACCGTTTCGCGCGGGCGCTCGCAGTCAACATCAACACCATGGATTTCATGACCGTGGCCCGTGTCCGTGGCGAAAGCACGGCCTATCTCATCGGATCCGAGATTCTGCCCAACATCGTCCGTCCGGTGTTGGCCGACTTCGGCCTGCGCTTCGTCTTCATCGTGCTCCTGCTTTCAGGTCTGTCCTTCCTCGGGCTCGGCCTGCAACCGCCTTTGGCCGACTGGGGCGCGCTTGTGCGTGAGAACATCGGCGGCCTGCCCTTCGCGGCCCCAGCAGTCGTCGTGCCCTCGCTGGCGATCGCCAGCCTCACCATCAGCGTCAACCTGCTGATCGACAACCTGCCGCAGAAGATCAGGGACCGCGACGCATGACCAATCTCGTCGAGGTCAGAAAACTAAGCATCGAGGCGACGACAGACGCCGGACGTGTCGTCGAAATCATCAAGAGCGTCAGCCTCGATATCGCCGACGGCGAGATCGTCGCGCTGATCGGCGAGAGCGGCTCCGGCAAGACGACAGTGGCGCTCTCGCTCATGGGCCACGCGCGGCCAGGATGCCGGTTCACCGGCGGCGAGATCAGCGTCAACGGTAAGAACATGGCAGCGCTCTCCGAGAAGGAACGGGCGAAGCTGCGCGGCACCGACATCGCCTATGTGCCGCAAAGCGCGGCCGCCTCGTTCAACCCAGCGTCCACCATCATGGAGCAAGTGATCGAAGTCACGCGCATCCACAGGCTGATGCCGCCTGAGCAGGCGCGCAAGCGGGCGGTCGAACTGTTCAGGGCGTTGTCGCTGCCGGACCCGGAAGGGATCGGCGCCCGCTATCCGCATCAGGTTTCGGGCGGACAATTGCAGCGGCTTGCGGCGGCCATGGCGCTCATCGGCGATCCCAAGCTGGTCATCTTCGACGAGCCGACGACGGCGCTCGACGTGACGACGCAGATCGACGTTCTGAAGGCCTTCAAGTCGGTGATGCGGGCGGACGGGATTGCGGGTGTCTATGTGTCCCATGATCTCGCCGTTGTCGCCCAGATCGCCGATCGCATCATTGTGCTGAAGGGCGGCGAAGTGCAGGAGACCGGCACGACTGCTGAAATCCTTACATCTGCCAAGCATCCCTATACGCGCGAGCTGCTGGCTGCGTTTAGACCTAGGCAGCGGCTAGCGCCCGCGGATGCGGCGGCCGCGACCAACCAGCTGCTGCGCATCGACAATATAACGGCCGGCTACGGCGCGGTGCGCGACGACGGGCTGCCGCTGATCCGCGCCGTCGACACGGTCAGCATGGTCGTGGAGAAAGGCCGCAATCTCGGCGTCATCGGCGAATCCGGCTGCGGAAAATCGACACTGGCGCGGGTGATCGCCGGTATCCACCCGGCTGCGGCTGGTGACATCGTCTTCGACGGCAAGCCGTTGCAGCGCGCTGCAAGCAAGCGCAGCCGGGATCAATTGCGCGAGATGCAGATCGTGTTCCAGTATGCCGATACCGCGCTCAATCCGGCAAAGCCGGTCGAGGACATCATCGCCCGGCCGCTGGTCTTCTATCACGGGCTGGACAGACAGGCGCGCTCGAAGCGCGTCGATGAACTACTCGACATGGTGCGCCTGCCGAAGTCGCTACGCTATCGTTATCCCTCGGAGCTGTCGGGTGGCCAGAAGCAGCGCGTGAATTTTGCGCGCGCGCTGGCGGCGGATCCCAAGCTGATCATCTGCGACGAGATTACCTCGGCGCTGGACACGGTTGTGGCGTCCGCCGTGATCGAGCTGCTCAAGGAGTTGCAGCGCGAATTGGGGCTGTCCTACATCTTCATCAGCCACGACCTCTCCGTTGTTGAGGCGATCTGCGACGAGATCATGGTGATGTATAACGGCCAGCGGGTGGAGCAGATCACGCCCGACAAGGTGAAGGCGGCCACCCATCCCTATTCCAAGCTTCTGTTCTCCTCCGTGCCGAAGCTCGATCCGACCTGGCTGGACGGCCTCGTCCGCGACCCGGAGCTCGTCGCCCAATACGGCCACCGCTGACGCGCCAACGCAGTCTCACATCGGGAACAGGCTGGGCAGCGGCATCTGCGCCTTGACGATGGGTGACTTCAGCACCACGAACGAGAAATATTTGTCGATGCCGATGTCCATGTCGGTCAGCCTTTCCATGATCGTCTGGTATTCGCCGATACCGGCGGTGACGAATTTCATCAGATAGTCGTAACCCCCCGAGACGAGGTGGCATTCGATGACCTGATCGATCTTTTCCACGACGGCGAGGAAGCGGGCGAAATCCACCTGGCGATGGTTCTTCAAGGTGATCTCGGTGAACACGGTCAGCGTCTGGCCGAGCTTGCCTATATTGACCTGCGCCGAATAGCCCTCGATATAGCCTTCCGACTGCAGCTTCTTGACCCGCATCAGGCATGGGCTCGGCGACAGATGCACCAGCTCGGCCAGTTCCACATTGGTGATGCGGCCGTTCTTCTGCAGCTCGTGCAGAATCTTGATGTCGATTCGATCCAGTTTCATGGGCTGTCTCCGAGGAAGAGTGCCACAGCACAAAATGCTGCCATGCTGGTGCCCGTCGAGACTACCATGGCCCGCCGGCCTGTCCATCCGAGCGGACACCGCTTTGAAACGCAGGGTTTCGCGATTTCAACGGGGTTGCCGGAACAAAATTCTGCTTGCGCCTGAACTGCGGCAGCGGCTGCCTGCGCAACGCGATAAACTGGGACTTCAAGGCAGAGAGAGTCATGCGCGCGCCACTGCAGCAAATCGAGACATCCAGCGAGATGCCGCAATCCGCGGATGCGGTAATCATCGGCGGCGGCATCGTCGGCGTCTTCGCGGCCTACTATTTGGCGCGGCGCGGCATGAAGGTCGCGCTTGTCGAAAAGGGGCGCATCGGCGCCGAGCAGTCCAGCAGGAACTGGGGATGGTGCCGGCAACAGAACCGCGATGCCCGCGAGCTGCCAATGGCGACTCACAGCCTCGATCTGTGGGAGCGCTTTTCGGTAGAGACTGGCGAGGACACCGGCTTTCGCCGCTGCGGCCTGCTCTATCTCAGCAATGACGAGACCGAACTGGCCGGCTGGGCGGGCTGGCGCGACTTTGCCAGAACCGCCGGCGTCATCACGCATATGCTCGACAGCACCGCGGCCAGCGAGCGAGGCCGCGCCACCGGCCGGAATTGGAAGGGCGGCGTCTTCTCGCCGACCGACGGCACCGCCGATCCATCGCGGGCCGCGCCCTCGGTCGCCCGCGCCATCCTTAAGCTCGGCAGCAGCGTGCATCAGAATTGCGCCGCGCGCGGCATCGAGACCGAGGGGGGGCGTCTGAGTGGCGTGGTCACGGAAAGCGGCACAATCCGCACGAACGCGGCGGTGATGGCGGGCGGCGCCTGGGCGTCGTCCTTTTGCCGCCAGTTCGGCTTCCGCTTCCCGCAAGCGTCGGTCCGCTCCTCCATCCTGTCGGTCTCGCCCGGCGCGGAAGGCCTGCCGGATGCGCTCCACACGGCAAAGATTTCGGCGACGCGACGCGGCGACGGTGGCTACACGCTCGCGATCAGTGGACGCGGAAGCGTCGACATGACGCCACAGCTGTTGCGCTTCTCCTCGCAGTTCGTGCCGATGTTCCTGAAGCGGTGGCGCAGCCTCGGCCCCGGCGGGTTGCAAGGCGTGCGCTCGGGCCACGAAACGCTGCGACGCTGGCAGCTCGACCGGCCGACGCCGATGGAGCGGATGCGCATCCTTGATCCAGCACCAGATCAGTCGACGATCCGCCTGACGCATGCCCGCGCGCTCGAACTTCTGCCCGACCTCAGAAAGACCAGGATAAGTGCTGCATGGGCCGGCTATATTGACAGCACGCCGGACGGCGTGCCGGCTATCGGCGCGATCCATTCCGTTCCAGGCTTTTTCCTGGCCGCCGGATTTTCGGGACACGGCTTCGGCATCGGGCCAGGCGCTGGGCACCTCGTTGCCGATCTGGTGACTGGTGCAGAGCCGATCGTCGATCCGGCGTCCTACGACCCGTGGCGCTTCGACGCCTCCTCTTGGGGCAAGGTCGCCGATTTCTAGGACTGAGCGTGGCTTTCGCGGTCGCATCAGTCTTCCCGGAGAAAAGCGCCGATCGGCGTCGGCCGCACAGGAGCCTGCCCGCGAAATCGGCCGACATCCATGGTCGCGCATCCGGCCTGCGCCGCGACGAGATCGACAGCCGCCAACTGGCAATAGTGCCCTTGGCAGCGCCCCATGCCCGCGCGTGAAACCGACTTCACCCTGTTGGCCTCGCCGCCGCCGAAATCCGCGCTCTCGCGCACCGCTCCGGCAGTGATGTTTTCGCAGCGGCAGACGATCGCGTCGTCGGGCAGTGTTCGCACCATATCGGACGGCCAGGGAAAGGCACGAGCCAGACCGAGGGCAAAGCGCTCGAGCCGCGTCAGCTTGCGCAGATCGGCTTTGACGGAAGGCGCCGCATGCCCGAGATCGGTGAGGCATGCCACGGCCGCGAGACGGCCCGCGATCTCCGCGCCATCCGCACCGAGGAGACGAGCCCCGTCTCCCGCAAGGTAGACTCCGTTGCCGGCCCGCCCCATCGTGTCGGTCTGCGGCAGCCATTGCCGCCACTGCTCGTCATAGTCAAAGGTGCATCCGGCCACATCGGCAAGATGCGTCTCCGCCCGCAGGTGCCAGCCCATGCCGACCATGTCGCATGGGGTGAGGCGCTGCCGTCCGCCGGCGTCGCGCCAGCGCATCGCAATGACGCCCGACGCGTCCGCTTCGATCCGCTCCAGCGTCACGCCCGCATGATAGCGGCCGCCGAGCCGTGCCCGCAGGACGAGACCACGCAGCGCAACGATCGGCCGGGCCGCAAGTCCGGAGAAACTCCGCATCTGCCGGTGCCAGGAGGATGTGTCCAGGACCGCCGCCACGTCCGCTCCCGCCTTGAGAAGTTGCGCGCCGACCAGCGTCAGCAAAGGTCCCGATCCGATGAGAACGATGTGCCGACCGAGCGCGACGCCCTGCGCCTTGAGCGCAATCTGCGCCGCGCCGAGGGTATAGACGCCAGCGTTCTGCCAACCGGGGACCGGGGCGACGCGGTCGGACGCGCCGGTGGCAAGGATCAGCCGGTCATAGCCGATCACTTGCACCTCGCCTTCTCTCAGCACATGCAGCCGCCCCTCATGCGCGGCGACGACGGAACTGCCCGGACAATGAGTGAGCCGCCCTGCTTCGACAAGTTGGTCGACTAGCGCATGCAGCGTGCGCGCCTTGGCCGCTTCCGATTCGTAGAGCTGTTCCGGCGGGCGGACGAACCCGTCCGGCGGGCGCCGATAGATCTGACCGCCGGCGCGATGGCCTTCGTCGATCACCACCGGATGGAGCCCGGCCTCGACCAGTGTCGCAGCGGCACGAATGCCCGCCGGACCCGCACCGACGATCACCACCCTCGGCGATGTGGCGTCGCTCACGGCCAGTTCTCCGGCGTCGTCGTGCGCAACCGCATGCCCTCAGTGACCGGCGTGGAACACGCGCGCAGGCGTGGCCCCCTCTCCTGCCACAGCCAGCAATCCTGGCAGGCGCCCATAAGGCAGAAGCCCGCTCGCGGCTCAGGTCCGAACTCGGAGTTTCGCAACGCGTGTCCGGAAGCCAGTATGGCGGTGAGCACGGTATCCCCGGCAAGCGCTGAGCACTTCTCGCCGTCAAGAAAGAACTGTACCTCCGCCCGGTCGAACTCGGTCAGCCGGACGATGCGGCCAGTCGTACTCATTCCGCTGCCTCCCGGACCGGTCCCGGATGTGGCATTTCGGGAAACCGTTCGCAGACCGCATCGAAAGCTGCTTGGACGCCATCCGCCTCGGAGCGCCCTTTCATGCGCCGGAAAATCTCCGTCTTGGCGAAGAACCGCCAATGGATCGGCAAGGCGTCCAATATGACGTGGAGCCGGTCATAGGCGGCCGGCGTCCACTGCGCCTCGTAGCCGTCGCGCTCCGGCCCGAAATGGAAATGGCCGGCGGATGGGTTCTGCCGCGCGCGTAATTGGTCTGTCGCCTGCTCGTCGACCTCACCATCGCGGAGGACGACGCCGTAGTCGCGCTCCGCGGCTATCGGAGAGAGATAGCCGCGCCGTACGTCCTCAGCGACCCGCCAGGGCTCGCGCTGAAACGGATCGCCGCGCCCGCCGCCGCCGGCGGAGCGGATCTCCAGCACGTCGCCGGGCTGCAGCACCGCGGTATCGATATTGCCCAGCCGCCGTTCGTGCCCGGTTCCCGGATTGACGACCATGTCCGAGAGGCCCGCAGCCTTGCCGCCCAGCACGCCCCAGGGGCGGAAGAAGCTGCGATCGCGATTGCGCGCGGTGACCCTTGTGTCCGGGGCAAAGACGCGGAAGGCCATCTCGGTCGCCAGACCTCCCCGCCAGCGGCCCGCGCCGCCGCTGTCCCGAGCGAGCCCGTATTTGACGAACTCGACCGGCGTCTCGGTCTCGGTGATCTCGATCGGCGTGTTCTTCAGATAGGCGGCATCGGCGCCTGACCCATTGGTGCCATCGCGATGCGGCATCGCTCCGCCGCCGCCTACCACCGGGTTCACCGCCGCGATGACGCTGCGACCGGTGCGCTCGTCGGTGGTCATGACATTGACGATGCAGTTGTTGCCGGCGGGGGCCGCCGGCAGCCATTCCGGCACGGCTTGCGAGAAGGCGCCGAAGATGACCGAGCGCAGCCGCGCGCAGGTGAGCGAGCGCATGCCGACGGCGGCGGGATGCATCGGGTTCAGCACCGACCCTTGCGGCGTGATGCAGGTAAACGGTCGGGTAAGGCCCGTGTTGAGCAGGATCTTCGGGTTCAACGTGTAGAGCACGTAGTAGACGCCGACGAGCAGCATGGTGTGGCGCGGATCGCCGCCCGAAGGGACGTTGAGCGAAGAGCCAAGCTGCGGATCGGAGCCGGTGAAGTCAAGTACCGCCTCGTCACCCTTGATCGTCAGCCTCAGTTTCAGCCGGCAGGGATTGGCTTCGACGGAATCCTCGTCCGCATAATCGGCGAATTCCCAGCTGCCGTCGGGCATGGCGCGCAGCACGTCACGCGCCTGCGCTTCGGCGTGATCCAGAAGCGCGGCAACGCCTTCGACGAAGCCGGCCTTGCCGAACTTTTTCACCATCGCCTGGATCTTGCGCTCGCCGGTGTTGAGGGCGCCGACCAGCGCCTTGATGTCGCCGATGTTGAGCCCGGGCTTGCGCACATTGATGCTCATGATCCGAAGGATCGCGTCGTCGAAGACGCCCTGGCGCACCAGCTTCATCGGTGGAAAACGGATACCCTCCTGATGGATCTCGGTAAGCGCCCGGCTGAGCGAAGCCGGCACAGCACCACCCATGTCGGTGTTGTGTATATGGCCGCCGGTCCAGGCGACGATCTCGCCGTCGACGAACACCGGCTTCCAAAGATGCGTATCGGGCGCGTGCGTGGCGACATGGCCTGAATAGGGATCGTTGGTGAAGGCGACGTCTCCGGGCCGGTAGTCATCCACCATCGCGATCGCGCGACGGTAGGAAAGGCCCGGATACCAGGTTGCGCCGAGTTCCATCGGCACGGCGAAGGTTGCCCCAGAACGGTCCATCAGCATCACGGTAAAATCCTGCGTCTCCTTGACAAAGGCCGAGTGCGCGGTCCGATGCAGCGTGTGGGCCATGTTCTCGGCCGCCGCGCGCGCATGGTTGGCGAGGACCTGAAGGTTTGTGCGGTCGAACAACGGCGTCACTCCGCGAAGGTCAGAAGGAGATTGAGGTGGCGGTCGACCCGAGCCTGCGTTCCGGCGGGAATGGCGAAGGTCGTGTCTTCCTGGACCACCACGGCAGGCCCGAGGAACGTGCTGCCGGGCACCAAGGTCTGCCGGTCGTGGAGGTCGACCGTCTCAACGCTCAGGCCCGTATAGACGGGGAGCCTGCGCGCAGGGCTGGCCGGAGTGTCGATCTCGTCGGTCTCGGGGAACGACAGCGCCGGGCCCGCGCCTATTGCCGACAGGCGGACATTCACAAGCTCGATCGCGCCTTGGGGATCGTGGAAATCGTAGAGCTGCTCGTGGGTGCGGTGAAAGGCTTGCTCGATTGCCTCCGCGCTGCCCTCCGCCAGCCATTCCGGCAAAAGCACGACATCGATCTCATAGCTCTGCCCGAGATAGCGCATGTCGCAGGAGAGATTGAGATCGGCGGCCGCATCATGCCCTTGGGCTGCAAGCCAGTCGCGGCCCTCTTGCGCGAGCGCCTCGAAAGCTTCACGGATCGCGGGAAGCGACGCGGTCGACAACGGCGCGAAGATGGTGCGGATGAAGTCGCCACGCAAATCGGCCACGAGCCCGCCCAGCGCCGAGACCACACCGGGGCGGCGGGGCGCCATGACGCGCTTCATACCGAGCTCGCGGGCCAGGAAGGCGCCGAGCATCGGGCCGCCGCCGCCAAAGGGCATCAGCGTGAAATCGCGCAGATCGACGCCGGCGCGCGAGGCGAGTTTTTCGACCTCCACGAACATTTCCGACACAGCAATGTCGAGGATCGCCTGCGCGGTCTGCTCGACCGGGCGACCGAGCCGGGCGGCAAGCTCGCCGACGGCCCGATGCGCCAGTGCAGTATCGATCCGGAGCTGGCCATAAGCCATCTCGCTGTGGCCGAGCCATCCGCAGACCACCATTGCGTCCGTCACTGTCGCCTGAGCGCCGCCGCGGCCGTAGCAGGCTGGTCCCGGCGTCGAGCCGGCCGATTCCGGGCCGACGCGCAGCACCCCTTGCGCGTCGACGCTGGCGATCGAGCCGCCGCCGACGCCGATCGAGCTGACCGATACTGACGGGATGTGGAGCGGAAACTCGCCGATCAGCTCGCCGGTGCCGAACTGCGCCTCGCCGCCGATGATCAGCGCGAAGTCTGCAGAGGTACCGCCGATGTCGAGGGTGAGGATCTTGTCCTCTCCGGCCTGGCGCGCCAGCCACGATGCGCCGATAACCCCGGAGGCCGTTCCCGACAAAAGCATGTTGACGCAGGCATGCTTGCCCTCGGCGGCGTTCATCAGCCCGCCATTCGATTTCGTCAGCATCGGCCGGGCCGGCACGCCGCGGCCCTTCAGCCGCTCTTCCAGCGCTGTCAGATAGCCCGAAACGCGGGGATGGACATAGCCGTTGAGAATGGCGGTCGAGCTGCGCTCATACTCACGGATGACGGGCCAGACTTCGGCGGACGTGAAGACGAAGAGCTCCGGCGCCAGACGCGCGATCGCCGCCTTCACCGAGGCTTCCTGCGCGGCGTTGCGCCAGGCATGCAGGAAGGAGACGATGATGCCTTGGGCCCCATTCGCTTTCGCTGCCGCGACGGCGCCTTCCACCGCCACCATGTCTGGCGCCTGGGACTCTCTGCCATCGGCGCGCATGCGGGCCGGAATGCCGAAGACCATGTCGCGCGAGATCAGCGGGTCCGGCCGCGAGCAGAACAGCGAATACATGTCCGGCATTCGAAGCCGCGCCAGTTCGATGACATCCTCGAAGCCGGCGTTGGTGAACAGCGCCAGCGGCGCACCCTTGCGTTGGATGATGGTGTTGATGCCGACGGTCGTGCCGTGCACGAAGCGGGTCATGTGGGTGGGGTCGAATCCTTCGCGTTCGGCGAGAAGCGTGAGGCCGGTCATCAGCTCGGCTCCAGGATCATCCGGCGTCGTCAGCACCTTCAGCGAGGCGACGCGCCCGGAGTTTGCCTCTAGCGCGCAGAAATCTATGAAGGTCCCGCCGATATCGACGCCGACCTTCCAGTCGGCCTTGCTCCGCGCCTCATCCGTCGCGACGGCACCATCCATGATGTGTCCCTTCCTGTCTGCCACCGAAACTGGCACGAGCGGACGGTGCGGGTCCAAGATGGATGAAGGGCAAGGATATAAGTCTTGCTTATGCCCTTGCGCGATGCTCGTGGAGAATGGCGGAGCAGGCCGTGCGGATTTCGTCGCGCATCATCTCGTCGGCGCGCGACAGGGCCCGGGCACGAGACGTGAGCAGCGCGATCGGGAATTCCGGCCCAGCCGCCAGCGGCCTGACGCTGAGCCCGGCAAACAGCTGCCAGGGCAGGAGCGCGTCGACGAGAGCTATACCCAGACCGGCCTGGACGAAGCCGACGGCGGAGATAGATGCGTCGATCTCGAGCGACGGCGAAAGCGCTACTCCTTGCGCGCGTGCGGCGTGGGCCAGCTCGTCGGCAGGACGGGTGTTCCCCCGATAGGAGATCAGCTCTTCCCCAGCGAGATCGGCAAGCCTCAGCTCGGTCCTCCTTTGCAACGCGTGCCCGGCGGGCAACAGGCATGCAAAGCCGATGCTGCCGATCACCTCGGCCTCAATGTCGGGAGGCAGGCGATCGTCCATTGCCACGCCGAGACTGGCATCACCGGCGCGCAGCATGTCGACGATCGCGGCGATCGGCGCGCTATGGGAACGCAGCAGAATATCGGGGTGCTGCGCCCGGAATGCGGTGAAGGCGCGCGGCAATATCGCCATGGCCGGGGGCGGCGAGGCCGCCACCCGCACCAGCCCGGTTCGGCCGAGACGCAGATCGGTCGTCTTGCGGCGCAGGCCGTCGAGCCCCGCCGATAGCCTCTCCGCATCGGCGAAGATCTCGAGCGCTTCCGGCGTCGGGCGAAGCCTGCCCTTCACACGCTCGAACAGCGTGAAACCGAGCTCGTCCTCGGTGTGGAGAAGGATCTGGCTGAGCGCGGGCTGGGAGATGTTCAGCATCCGCGCCGCGGCGGTCACCGTGCCGGCGCGCATGACGGCGATGAACACTTCGAGCTGCCTGGCCCGCATTGCCACTCCATAGGTAAAGCTTATGGGTCTTACCCAAAGCCATCTTTGACGCAACGAAGCGGCACCGACAAGATTGATCCATCCGAGGATCGAGGAACGACAATGGATGTGATCGTGCTGGGCGGCGGCCTGATGGGGACAGCCACGGCCTATTTCCTCGCCCGGCGCGGCGCGCGCGTGACGCTGATCGAGCGCGACCGGATCGGCACCGGGGCAACCGTCGCTTCGTTCGGCAACATCCGCCGCACCGGCCGTCACCTGTCCCAGCTTCCGCTGGCCCACCGCTCGCTGAGGCTGTGGGGCGAGTGCGAGAAAATGCTTGGCCGCGACGTCGAGTTCCGCGCCACCGGCCATATAAGGCTGATCTTCGACGAAGGCAGTCTCGCCGACATGCAGGCCTACGCCGAAGCGGCACGGCCTTGGGGGCTCGAACTGGAAGAACTTGGCCCGCGCGAAATCCGTTCCCGGTTTCCCGGCCTCGGCCCCGACGCGATCGCCGCGTCGTTCTCGCAGCATGACGGCAGCGGGAATCCGCGGCTGATCGCGCCGGCCTTTGCCGAGGCTGCACGTAAGCTCGGCGCGGAAATCATCGAGAACGCCAAGATCGAGAAAATCAACCGCATGAAATCCAGCTTTCTTGTCGCCAGCTCAAAAGGCGCGTTCGCCGCCGAATGCCTGCTCAACACCGCCGGCGCCTGGGGGGCGCGCGTCGCGGCCGAATTCGGCGAAAATGTGCCGCTGGACGCGCGCGGCCCGCAGATGGGCGTGACCGAGCCGCTGCCGCATCGCATCCTGCCGGTCGTCGGCATTTGGACGCGCCACAAGGACTATGGCGCCTATCTGCGTCAGGTCGAGCGAGGCAACATCGTCTTCGGCGGTGCCGCCGAAAGAGTCCCGGTGGACCTCGATCCGGGTCATGCGCAGGCCGATCCTGCGTGCCTGCCGGTGCAGTTGCGCGCCGTCGCTCGGCTGCTGCCGGCAATGGCGCAGGCGGCGGTGATCCGCACCTGGTCCGGTTGCGAAGGCTATGTGCGAGACATGCTGCCGGTCATGGGACGCTCGGCTACGACGCCGGGCCTCTTTCACGCCTTCGGCTTCAGCGGGCACGGCTTCCAGCTCGGTCCCGGCGTTGGCGACGCCATGGCGGAACTCATCACGACCGGCCGTTGCGCAACGCCGCTCGACGATTTCAGGATCGATCGGTTCAGCCGTCGATCCTAACGACGAATCGACAAGATTGGCCTTTCCAGGACACAGCGATGACCGGTTTCAGGGACGGAAGAGCTTAGCGCTATGGCGGACATTGGGCGCATAGCTGCTTTTTCGCCCTCGGCCTTGGTGCTCTGTCTTAAGAAGGCGCGGTACACCGCGCCTAGGCGCTGCGGCCAGTGCGGGATTATGGCTGCCATTGATGGTATGGCTTCAAAAGGGCACATCCCGATGCTGTGGCTGACGCGTCAGAACGCCGGTAATCTAACTGCGATCTGCTTCAGTGCTCGGCGCGCTGGTGAAGATCGTCGTAGCAAATTTGCTGAAGAGCGTCGGTTCACCGTACTCACCGCTAGCCAACCTCACATTGCTTTCAATCAAGTCAGGCTTCCCAAGGCACGGGGATAAAGGCGCACGAGAACTGATACGAAAAAAGAAGAAAGCGGAAATTTCGTGTGCGATTTTGCACACGACGCCTCGTAACTGGCTAATTTCGCTTAGCTGTCCGTCCAATCCATCATTGGTGCTACGGCGATCGTCTTCTTCATGGGCCTATTTCATCGCTGGCGTAGCGGTCGTAGTCAAATCCTCAAGCGCGGTCTGCGATATTTTCGTTTGATTTCAAAGAGTTCGAAAGTTAGGGACAAAAGTCCCCTGCATGAAGGGACCTTTTCCTGATTCACACTTTTTGTTAAAAGGCAACAGTCCCATTTGAAATTTCCACAAATAAGCGTAAACTTTTTCTTGCTCATGTTTTGAGCGGGAGGCGTACAGGCAGTCAATGCCTGGTGGAGAGGGGGGTTGAGTATGCCCTCATTGTCGATCCTTGGTGCCCGCCGTTGGTGGGTCACCGATGCGCTCAGGACGCATCCGCCTAGCAATGCCTAAGGGGGCATGGCGAGGAGGGGCAGCGGCGGCTCTCCCGGTACCCTCTACCCCCTGAAGTCAATCCAGAACTCCAGTTTCCTTTAACGATGGCGCGCAGCGCTGGCTCCGGCCCGCGGATGTGCGTCCGTGCGGCCGGTTGCCGGGCGTTGGGCCGATTACAGCGCCAGCCGCTTTGAAACCAGGGAGAGTCTCGATGGCGATCGACATCCTGACCCGAGACATCGTTGTCGACGAGCCCTCCGACCGCACGGACGGTCATGTTGATCCGCCCGCGAGGCCGCACTGCGCCATGCTGCAATATCTCTCAAGTCACGAGGGTTCGGGCGGACTGCCGCTCACCCGGCCGACTTCGTGCAAGCCCCATCCCACGCGGATGGGTTCAGTGAACATCGGAAATCGAGACTGCGAAACAGCAACGCAGCGGCACATCCGCCGCTGAGCAGGGAGACACACCATGTCACTTAGCATCACCGGCAACGTCATTGAGGACGAAAACCTAGGACTGACAAGTCTTGCGACAGACACCGACGCCACCGATTCCGACGACAACGTCACGCTATCCACTTTCCAGAGCACTATTTCATCCTCGCTCGGGAACAGGCTGACGGCGCTCGGCATCTATCCCGATACGACGACGAACGCCGGAACCGGCACCACTCAGGCGATCGGCATCTCCGAGGACACGATCGTCAGCACGACCGACCAGAATTTGAAGCTCACCGACAGTACCGGCGGAGCGCTGAACGGCGTCGACTCCGGCTTCAAGTCCATCGATGGCAACGAGATCTATCTTTTTTCCGATTCGAGCAATCCCGGCATCGTGCTC
The DNA here is from genome assembly GCF_029625685.1 of Mesorhizobium sp. WSM4976. NCBI lineage: Bacteria > Pseudomonadati > Pseudomonadota > Alphaproteobacteria > Hyphomicrobiales > Phyllobacteriaceae > Mesorhizobium > Mesorhizobium sp. WSM4976. The sequence goes on along the minus strand of NZ_JARTVT010000023.1, from coordinate 4,111 downwards.
GGCAGAGAGACGAACAGCACCGGCACAGTCGCGTTCGCGCTCCTGCTGCAGCCGACAAACGGCGGCGCCACGATCTGGGTCGTACAGTACGAAGCCCTTACCAACACGAACCCCTCGGTGGGCGAGGACGCGAACACGCTCAATCTCGCCAACCTCGTCTACGTCAGCGGGTCGTCCAGTTCCACCTCGTCGTTCAACATCGGCACCAAGCAACCCGGCCAGAACTACTGGCTGCCGTTCACGAGCAGCAGTGGAACGTCGACCGTGATCGTCACCGGGCTCGACGCCAGCACATCCAACCCCGACACCGTCAACACCAGTTCAGGCGGCGACGGCAGCAACAGCCAGTCGATCACTCCCGGGGGGGCTTTGCGCTTCGATTTCGTATCGAGCTTCACCGGCGGCAACACCAAGGACAAGACGTTCCTCACCGACAACTCGCTCAACAGCCTCGTCTACATCGAAGGAACAGGAGCGAGCTTCGACATCAGCCAGGTGACTCCCACAAACAGCCTCGTCAACCTCAAGATCATCGCCCAGAACGAGTCCGCTGCCATCTTCGGCAGCACGCAAACGAACACCTCCACGAACACGGTCGCGCTCGGTGAAATCGATGTCTACAACAGCAGCGGTGTCTTGATCGCTTCATCGACACAGACCACTGGCAATCATGGCATCACCTTCGGCGGCACGACAAGCGCCCCCGACGGCACAGTGAGCGGACTCACCGCGGGGGAAAAGATCGCATTCACCTCCCTGAACGGCGCTCAGTTCGATCAGTTTGTGGTCGAGAACATCTTGCCTCCCGGCAACACGCCCGGCTTTGACATTCTCAATGTCACGGAAACCCAGACGAACACGACCACCGACACCAAGGAAGTCGGCTCGCACATCATCTTCGAGGACAGCGTGCCGAGCGCGAGCGCCAATACGCAGACGGCTACGGTCGACGAGGACGCGCTGGTCGGCGAGACGACCGGCGAGACGGGCTTCGGCGGTTCGGCCACCGGCAATGTGTCGAACCTGTTCAACGCGGGCGTCGACACACCGCTCACTTACCGGCTGGCGCCCCTGACGCCGACGCAATTGGCAGCGGCCCTGCCGGCGCTGACTTCGGGCGGGACCGCGGTGACGTATTCGGTGGCGAGCGCCGGCGGTATCGACACGCTGACCGCCAAGGCGGGAACGACGACCGTGTTCACGCTCGCGCTGACCGAGTCGTCGGGAGCCTACACCTTCACGCTCTCGGCGCCGATCGATCAGGAAACGCCGCAGAACGGCTCGCCGGAGGGCACGTTCTCCTTCGACGTCAGTGGGCTCGTCCAGGCGACCGACAAGGATGGCAATTTTGGGGCCGGCGACACTGCCACCGCAGCCGCCAACGCGCTGACGCTGAAGATCATCGATGACCAGCCGACAACGAGCGCCAATACGCAGACGGCGACGGTCGACGAGGACGCGCTCGCCGGCGAGGCGACCGGCGAAACGGGCTTCGGCGGCTCGGCCACCGGCAATGTGTCGAACCTGTTCAATGCGGGCGCGGACGTGCCGCTCACATACACCCTCTCCGGCTCCACATCTGGCCTGCCGGTCCTGACCTCCGGCGGCGCTGCGGTGACCTATTCGGTCACGAGCAGTGGCGGCATTGACACGCTGACCGCCAAGGCCGGAACGACGACCGTGTTCACGCTGGCGCTGACCGAGTCGTCGGGAGCCTACACCTTTACCCTTTCGGCGCCGATCGATCAGGAAACGCCGCAGAACGGCTCGCCGGAGGGCACGTTCTCGTTCGACGTCAGCGGGCTCGTCCAGGCGACGGACAAGGACGGCAGCACCGTTACCGCCGCCGCCAACGCGCTGACGCTGACCATCATCGACGACCAGCCGACCACGACCACCAATAAGCAGACGGCGACGGTCGACGAGGACGCGCTCGCCGGCGAGACGACCGGCGAAACGGGCTTTGGCGGCTCGGCCACCGGCAATGTGTCGAACCTGTTCAATGCGAGTGCGGACGTGCCGCTCACATACACCCTCTCCGGCTCCACATCTGGCCTGCCGGTCCTGACCTCCGGCGGCGCTGCGGT
>NZ_JARTVT010000023.1:0-1924 GCF_029625685.1 Mesorhizobium sp. WSM4976 | reverse complement strand
ACGACCGTGTTCACGCTGGCGCTGACCGAGTCGTCGGGAGCCTACACCTTTACCCTTTCGGCGCCGATCGATCAGGAGACGCCGCAGAACGGCTCGCCGGAAGGCACGTTCTCCTTCGACGTTAGCGGCCTGATCCATGCCACCGACAAGGACGGCAGCACCGTTACCGCCGCCGCCAGCGCACTGTCGCTGACCATCATCGACGACCAGCCGACTTTCGTCGCCAACTCGTCGTCGTCGGGAAGCGTCGACGAGGACGCTCTGTCGGCCAATCTCCTTCCCGACGCGACCGGCGCAAGCGCCACAGCAACCGGTTCGGTCAGTTCGCTCTTCAAGACGGGGGCGGACGCGCCGCTCTCGTTCACGCTGTCGACCGACACTTCCAAGCTGCCGGCGTTGACGTCCCACGGAACGGCGATCACCTACTCGGTGACGAAGAGCTCCGGGATTGATACGCTGACCGCCAAAGCCGGAACGACAACCGTGTTCACGATGGCGCTGACCGAGGCGACGGGCGCCTGGAGTTTCACGCTGTCGGCCCCCGTCGATCAGGCGCCCGGAGCCAACGACTCCAGCCAGACTAAGCTCGACTTCAGTTCGCTGATCCTGGCGACCGACTTCGACGGCAGCAACGCGACAGCCCCGGCCAACGCATGGGCGGTCACGGTCGTCGACGACGTGCCGGTCAACTTCAATCCAGAGGCGATCGTCAGTGGTGACAACGTCAAGGATGCCGCCGGCTCATCCTTCACCGGGAAGTTGATCAATACCGACGCGGGCGACGGGACCGTCGATCCAAACTCGTCGCTCACCATTGAGGAACACGCAGGCGGCGACGGCTTCGGGGCCTTGACCTTTACCGGCTCGAACGGTTCGAAGCTGACGGGCAACCTCGGCGGCGGCTCGACCACGAGTCTGCAGGCGGGCGGGGCCGATATCTATCTGTTCGGGTTCGGCACGGGCACCCTGACGGCGACGACCGATTCAACCGGCGCTGGACTTCCAGGCGGCGGAAGCGGATCCGTCATTACGGCGGACGAGGTGTTCACGATCACTCTCGACCCCAACGCCGGCACGTACAGCTACAACATGCTCCAGCCGATCAGCAACGGCTCGAACTTCACCTTCAGCGACTTCGCCGACGTACCGGCGGGTAACTACGCGTGGTTCTCGCTGCCGTTCAACCCGACCACAAAACAGCCCGTCAGCCCCGGCAAGTCGGTCGTCTTCACCGGGCTCAACCCCAATAGCGATACGGTCAATCCGAGTTCGATCGGCGTCGGCACGGACAAGCAGGCGGTCGCGCCTGGCGCAGCCATCCGCCTCGACTTCGTCGACAACGTGCACTCGATCACCTCCACGACGGCCCTGAAGTCGCTCAGCACGCTCAGCTTCCTCGATCATTACGAGGTCAACAACGCGGGCTTCACGCTGAGCCAGGTCAGTCCGACTGGAAAGACGGTCGACATCCGCCTCGACGCGTTCGACGTCCCGACATCGGCCACGACCTTACAGACGACAGACACCAACCAACAGAAGATCACCGAGGTGAAGATCGTGACCGAGGACAGCAGCGGCCATATCACCGGCACCCTCGCCGATTTCACCGGGGATGGGACGGCGAACTTCACCAATGGCGGCGTCAGCCAGAGCGTGACGGCGGACTTCGCGCCGACGGGCGACAGCAACGGCGTGGACCTTCAAGGTGTAAAGCTGGCGCCAGGCGAGTTTATCCTCGTAAGCACGGCTACCGGCTTCGATCGCCTGCTGGCGACCAATATCGGCACCGTCTACAACAACAAGGACTCGTTCGACATGGGGGCAGTGTCGGTCTCGACCTTCAATGTCGGCCAGCCCGTCAACATGGCCTTCAACCTCGCGCTGCAGGACTATGACGCGTTCAATAGCGGACTGAACAGTAACC
>NZ_JARTVT010000022.1:88871-137462 GCF_029625685.1 Mesorhizobium sp. WSM4976 | reverse complement strand
CCCCTTACGATCCCCAAAAACACCCCGCCGCAAACGCCTTGCTCACAACAGGTTGACACAGGAAGTCTCATGCCGGCTCGTCCAGTCCCACCTGAAGATGCACCGGCCGGCCGGAGGCGGCGAGTTGCTTGCGCGCCTGCGCCGGCGTGCGCGAGCGGCCGGTCGCGACAAGCCAGCGGGCGACGACGGTGGCGCTGCGCTGAAAGCCGAGCGCGCAGCAGACCAGTACGGTGCCTTGCCGGCGCGCCGGCTCGATCGCCGCCACCGCCTGGTCGAGCGTGTCGGCGGGTGGCGGCAGAAGATCGAGCATGGGAAAGCTGACCCACCGGCCCGACGCGTCGCCCGGCCGCTCCAGCTCGGCGGCGAGATCGATCACCGTGCCGAAGCCATCTGCTTCGGCCACGTCGGGAAATCGCCCGAGGAAGACGCCGTCGGTGACGGCAACCACCGGCGGCAGCCTGCGCGTCCAGGCCCAGACGTTGACCCTGGCGCCCAGCCGATATGGCCAGAGCAGGATGCGGCTTGCCAGTGACACGCGGCCGTTCGCCGTCTTCTGGAACACTTTTGGCCCGGCACCAGCATAGCCGAAAGCGACGATGGCAAGTGCCAGTGATGGCCACAAAAGCACAAGCGCGACAGCCGAGAAGAAGGCGCCGATGGCTGCACCGGCGAGCGCCAGAACCGCGCCCAAAGCGTAGTAGAGAGAAAGGCGCCGAGCCTTGGCATCGGTCGTCACGTGGAAGCCTGCGAAGGGCAGCTCGCCCTTGGCCGGAAACAGCCATAGCGCGAAGAAGCCGAGCAGGGCGCCGGTCGGAATGTCGATGAAATGGTGCTGCCATGTCGTCAGCACCGAGGCGCCGATCAGGAAGCACCAAAAATGCCAGCCCGTCAGCAGGGGGCCCGAAAGCCGTCTGCGCCAATGATCCCAGATGATCACCAGAAGCGCGATATGCAGGGAAGGCGCCTGGTTGAACGGCTTGTCGAAGCCGCCGAGCACGGCAAACATAATGCCGGGCAGGCCGGTGGTCGCCGGCCGCAAGAAGGTGGCGGTCAGCGGAAACAAGAGGAAACAGGACACGGCGACGACCTGCGCGGTCAGGTAGCGGCCGGCCAGCCGATTCACTCGTTGCGTGCTGTCGTTGAGCAGCAGCGACAAGGCGTAGAACAGGTTGATCGACCAATAGGGCACGATCGTCCAGGCGAGGAAGGGAACGTGGTGCTCCCACGAGAAGACGATGCTGCCGACATATCGGCGCGTCGAGGCCAGCCAGTTGGCTAAGCCGTAGGTCGAGTAGAAGAATGGCGCAAGGAAGGCGAGCCACAGCGCCGCCCGAAGGACGACACGTCCATAGGGTTCGGCGGCTGCGCTGGCTGAAAGTGGCGGGGGCTCGGCGCTGGCGGGCATGCGTGGACAGTCCTAAACCCGCCTTGCCAGCGAGACGGTGAAGATCCCCCACTGGTCGATGCGCTGGTCGAGCTTCTCGAAGCCGGCGGCCTCGACCAGCTGATCCATCTCGGCTTGCGTGCGCCGCCGCATCACCCAGGCCTGGCCGCCGCGATGCGAGGTCAGGCTGCGCGCGATCATTTCGAGCTGCGGATGCCAGGGCTGGTTGGTGTAGATCAGCAGGCTGCCTGGCTGCATGGCGCGCGCCAGGCCGCCCAGCGAACGGGCAATCAGCGCATTGTCGGAGAAGAGCTCGTAGAGGCCGGAGACGATGGCAAGATCGGGCGCCGGGTTAAGCGCGGCGAGCCCGTCGTCATCGAAGGCATCGGCGCGGCGGAACGAGACGCTGGCGGGCAATTGCCGATCGGCGATCAGCTTGCGGCCAAGCTCGACATTGAGGTCCGAATAGTCCTGCAGGCGCACGCTGGCCGGCTGCTCGGCGGCTTTGCCGATCGCATCGAGCACGTAGCGACCGTGGCCGGCGGCGATGTCGAGGATGTGGCCTGGCCGCCCCGCCGCCCTCAGCGTTGCCAGTGCTTGGCCGATCAACTCTTCGAGGTTGAGCTTGCGCTGGCGGATGCCGCGCCAGCCGATGGCGTCGAGGAAAGTCCTGTCGACCATGCGGCCGATAGGTCCGAGGCCACGCGCGTCGTTCTCGTAGACATAGTCCAGTGTCGAACCGGAATCGAAGCCGGTGCCGATGCCGATCTTCATGCCGCGCGAGAACCAGCTGCCGATGCGGATGAAGGCGCGGCTCATGGCCCAATAGAGGCCACTGGGCGACAGAAGATCGAGCGGCGAGGCGAGCCTGTCGGCCTCGTCGCGCGTGTAACCGGCGATGTCCGCGTGCCTCAGGTCGACAGCTTCGGCCGGCGACGCGAATTGTCCCTCGATGAATGGGCGGATCAGGTCGAGCGCCTTGGCGCGATCCCGCTCGCCCAGCGTGTCGTGGAAGAAGCCCGGCAGCACATGCCTTTCCTTCACACGGCTGCCGAGATTGACGAAGAACTCGTGCTGGGGGGCGTGCCGCACCACCCAATCGCTGCCGGACAGCAGAAGCAGCGTCGGCACGGTGATGGCGCGGGCGTCGGAGACGATGCGGGTCGCATGCTGATAGAGCTCGACCAGTATGTTGGATGCGATCGGACGCGTGATGAGCGGATCGTTCTCGAACGAGGCGATGCGCACCGGGTCATGGGTGAGCAGGCTCGCCTTGACGTAGGAATTGACGAAGAAGCGTCCCTTGATCTTTTGCCACAGCGCGATGCTCTCCTTGGCGAAGGGCACGTAGAGCTTGACCGAGAAAGCGGGCGAGGCGAGCACCATGGCGCGCAGTTTCGGCGCATAGTCATGAACCCAGGCGGCGGCGAGCACCGCGCCGAAGGATTGCGCGATGAGCGCGATGTTCTGTGCGCCAAAGCCGTCCTTGGCGGCGATCTCGCGCATGAGGCAGTCGATATCGCGCACAAGCGCGGCGAAAGACGGCGCGTAGCCGCGCTCGCCGGCGGAGCGGCCGTTGCCGCGCGCATCCCAGGCATAGAAGGCGCAATCGGGCATGCTGAGTTCGTCGACCAGATGCGCCATGCGGCCGCCATGCTCATGGCCGCGATGGAAGAGCACGATCGCGCCCTTGGCCTCGTCGGAAACCGCTGGCCAGAAACGGTAGAAAATCTCAGTGCCGTCATGGCTGCGGAAGCTGCGTTCCTGCGCCTGCCGCGCAGAACTTTCCGCCGGTGCTGCTGCGATCTGTTCGTGGAGCATGCTGTTCCCCTCGGACGGCATGGCGGAGCCTCAATGCTTAGCCGGAGCTGCCAGTAAGACCGGCACGTATCCGGTTTATGGCGGTCAGCAGCGAAAGCGTAGCCATGGCCGGAAACACAAACGGCGCGATCGCGGCCGGCCAGAGCCCGACGGCACACAAGGCTGCTACCACGCCGAGCCCCAGCGCCCTGTCGCTCTTGCCGAGAGGACCTGCATAGTTGCGTCCGATGCCTGCGGCGATGCCGAGCACGCCGGCGAATTCGGCAAGCATGGCTGCCATGGCAAAGGCGAGGACTCCCCAATGGCCGAATTGCGCAAAGGCCGTGAAGGGCAGGATAAGCGCCAAATCCGAAATGACATCGCAGATCTCGTTCAGATACATGCCCAGGGTGGAAGCCTGGCCGTGTTCTCGCGCCAGCATGCCGTCCATCGCGTTGAACGCCATGCGCACGAACAGCACCAGGGGGATGAGCAGCAGAAGCAGGTGCGAACCCGATGCCGCCGCGATCGCCATGCCGGCTGCGATTGAGAGCGCGGCGGCCAGTAAGGTGATGAAATTGGCCGTCACCCCCATGGCCGCCAGCCGACCGACAAGCGGCCGCAGCCTGTCCTGGAAAGCCGGCTTCAGCGCATAGAGCGTCGGCATTGCGTGATCCCCCGATCCACGGCGCAAGCTTTACCATGAGCAAGCTGAGAGGCGCTAGCATCCGGCAGAAAACGCAGTGAATTTTCAGACGGTTGAGGCCCTTGCTATCAATGTGTCGCCTGAAACGGGTCCGGCGGGAAAGTCCCAACGGTCAGTGCCGCCGTCTCCACACACGTCGCCGGATCCATCGGCTGATCTCGCGCGGAACGTTGCGCATCGGGACCGTCTTCCATGTCTGCTTGCCGGGCACCGCCAGCGCGATCGGCAGTGAGAAGGCGCCGTTGAGCGGTTGTTGGCGACCAAGCCGTTCCCAATGGATAAGGCCGCGGACGATGCGGTCCCAAGCGAGCACAGTCGCCACGGCCGTCGAAAGCTCGCCGTCTTGCAGCGGTTCGTGCCGCCTGGCGAATTCGGCATAGGCCTCGGCAACGTAGCTGCCGAAATCGAAATTGGCTGGATCGGCATCATAGTCGTCCGTCAGCGCGTAGCGCAGTTGCCTCTCCAAGAACGAGGCAACGTCGGCATAGTTCTCGTGATGGATATGCAAGCAATGCGGCGGTTCCAGCCGGCGAAGCCGCAGGGGCCCCGTCAATACCGTGGGCAGGTGATGATGGCCCGACTGCCAGGCGACGGTTCCCTTGCGAAAGAAGCGCACCTGATGGTCGGGATAAAAGCCGGACCCCCGCATGATATGCCCGGCAACGGAATTGAAGCGCGGCAGCGCAAAGGCGTCGAAATTCGCCCCGTGCTCTCGGATCAACTGCTGAAGCGCTTCGTACGCGTCGGCGGCGAGGTACTCATCGGAATCTAGCACCAGGATCCACTCCTGGCTCGCCTCGCCGAGATACTGGTTGCGGATGGGATCGACCGCGTCGACGACGGGCGTGTTCAACACCCGGCAGCCGGCGGCTTGGGCGATCTCGATCGTCGCGTCGCGGCTTTGCATGTCGATGAGGATACGCTCCGCCGCCCAACGCGTGCTGTCCAGCAGCCGTGGCAAGGTGGCTTCTGAATTCCGCGTATGAACGATCAGCGATATCGCGTGTTCCCGCGTCACCCGTTCTCATCCCCATCGATTGCGTAGCGCCCCCGCCAGCGCTCGAAGAACAGTCGTCGCGACGCCTGATGGCGATCGGGCCGCCGGTCGGAAAAGGATTCCAGATGCAGCGAATCCTGACCTTGCGCGCAGGCGATCCGGATGCCCAGATGTCGCGCTCGCAGGCACAGATCGGCATCTTCGTACCCGAAGGGAAACGCCTCGTCGAAGCCGCCAAGCGCCGTGAAGACGGCGTGATCGATCAATAATGCGGCCCCTGTTACCGCTTGCGGAAAGCTGGTCGCCCGCGCGACGATGGCGGTGGGCCTGCCGTGGTGCTGATGATAGGGTCCGCGTTCGCCGCCGTCGAACTTCACGCCGCAATGCTGGATCGTATCGTCGGGCAGGACGAGCCGGGTGCCAGCTATACCGGCCTTGTGCTCGCGCATGACGTCGAGCATTTCCGCTATCGCCTCGGGGTGGATAAAAACGTCGTTGTTGAGGAAGAGGTAGCGCCGGGCGGGCATTTCGCGGGCCCCGCGGTTGCAGGCGGTCGAGAACGAGTGGGGTCGGTCGAAACGCACGATCCGCACGCTGGCGACGCCGAACTCGGCGAGGCGATAAGGTGTGAGGGTGCCGTTGTCCACCACGACGATCGCCGTGCCGGGGAGCTTTGTCAGCGCCAGGGCACGCTCGAGCATCGTCAGGCAGGTGCGCAGCAGCGCAACCTGGCCGTAGGAGGGAATGATCGCCGTCAGTTCCATGAGAAGACGTTTCGCAAGCCCGCCTGCATGGCGTCGCGCAGTTTCGCGCGCTGCGCCGCGATGCGATAACGGCCTGCCATCGCGACGCCCTTGTCGCGCAGCATGGCGCGGATGCCGCGGGCATCGTCTGCGCTGAGCCCGGCCAGCACCGTCGGCAGCTCGACTGGAGCGGCAATCCGCGCAGTGTCGCCATCCATGAGATATTCCATTCCACCCAGGACCGGGACAGAGACGACGACGCATCCCGCAGCCATCGCTTCGAGCGCCGGCAGTCCGAACCATTCGGCCTCGGCCGTCGCCAGGAAGTAACCGCATCGTTTGAGGATGGCGGCGCAGGACGCTTCGTCGCTCTCCCTGATCGGCAGATAGCGCAGATGTGCCACGCGCTCCATCGTCGCCTCGGCTATCGCCTCGCCGCGTCGCGGCATATAGGCCGCCTGCCGCTCTTCCTTGGGCGTGCCATCGTAAAAGAAGACGTCGGAGATCGAGATGCCGACTTCGATCGACTCGCGCCCCGTGACGGCATTGACATAACGTGCAGCCTGACTCCAGCAGGTGAGCAGGATGACATCCTTGTCCCGCAGCACGGGATCGATCAGGGGGTCCGTCCCCTGGCAATGAAACACCAGCCGGGCGCCCGTGGCCTTGAGAACGGGATAGTCGTGCGGAAGCGAGAAGATCAGAGTGTCGTTTCCGTTGACCTTGGCGATGATCTCCTCCCGGCTGACCACCGGCTGGTCCGATCCGAACCAGCGGGGCGCCATTCCGCGGGGTGTTGCGACCGCGACCGGAAGGCCCATTTCGCCAAGTAGGCGCGCGAACTGAAAGCCGACCTTTATGCCGCCGTAAACCCCTATGCCGGGCAGGACGTAGTAATTCATCCGCGTGCCGGGGTGCTGGTGACAGCGCGGTGTCCACGCCGCAGCACGTCCTTGACCGCCCAACGACCGTGTAGAATCGAGCGCAAGGCTGTAAGCGCAAGAGCGAAAGTCCGGCCGTAATGCAGGCGGGCAAACTGGATCCGCGCATCGCCGAGCATCTGTGCCCTGAGGGCAGGGACGACGTCGGCGCCATGCTGGCCGAAATGCGGCAGGACCTGATCGAGCTGGACGATATCGAGGCCCCGCTTCGCTATCTCGAACCCGATCGCGACGTCCTCCATATAACAGAAATAGCGTTCGTTGAAGCCGCCGAGCCGCTCGAAACAGCCGCGACCAATAAAGAGAGCCGCAGCGAGCGGCCAATTCCAGCTGGCGCAATCATAACCCGGCAACCGCTTCAGTCGCTCGGCCAGCCGGACCTTGCCATGACTGCGCAGAATGTCGGCAATGAGTTTGATGCGCGAATAACCCGGCTGTTTGCCTGCCGTTCGCTCTCCCTGCCAGTCGATATAATCGGGCACCGCTATAGCTTCGGGCTTGGCCTCAACAAGCGCCAGCGCCGCCTCCGCCGCCGCGAGCGTCATCACGCAATCCGGGTTGAGAAAACAGAGATGGTCGGCGCGCGCCGCCATGGCACCGCGATTGGCCGCGGCGGCAAAGCCCTCATTGCGCATGTTGCGCAGGATCGTCACGCCGGGCCGCGTAATCCTTTCGAGCGTGTCGTCCGTCGAGCCGTTGTCGACCACGATGATCTCGATTGGCAGGTTCGCCGAGAGATCGGCAAGCTTGTCCAGGCAATAGCCAATCACCTTGCTCGAATTATGCGTGATGACAATAAAGGCAAGCGCGGCAGGCTTGTCAGCCTCCGGCACGGCCGGAACCTGGGCGGCGTTGACCAGCGCGTGCATCGCCATGACCGCTTCCGTGTCCGGACCGTTGCAGAAATTGCTGAAATGGGCAATCAGCGCGCCCTGCTGCGGAAAGCCGTCATCCCAGTGGCGGCAGTGGTTCCACTGCCAGGGAAGCTCGCGCCGCCGCTCCGGGGCCAGCGTGTTCGTCCATATCTGGAAATAGTCCTGGTCGGCCACCATTTGCCCGCCGATCGCATGGTCGGGCGGCAGCCGCCGCAGGCATGCGGTCGTCCAGTCGAGGAAGCGCCGCAATTCGCTGGCGCGGGCAATGACCACGCCGCTGTTGAAATAGCGGAAATCCTCTTCGCGGGGCGCGGCCAGGGAGCCGTCGACGAACGCCAGGGTATAGTTACGGTAGTGTGCAAGGAAATCGTGTCGGCCCATGGCCGATCCGGCGATACCCGTCTGCTCGACCATCGCCATGCCGCCATCCCCGAGCGCGTCGGCGACATCGTGCGCCGCAAGGGGACGCACGAGCACCGCATCGGCATCGACCTGCAGCACGATCTCCGCGCCGGACCGTTCGAGGCACCATGTCAGCGCCTCGAATTTGGCGAGAAAGCCGCTCGCCCGGCTGGATGGGCTGGTTGTGCCGACTAGGTTGAGTTGTAGGCGCGGCGAACGTGGCAGCAAGGCCGCCGAGTCTGGATCCGTCGTCACGTAGATTTCGAAGTCACTGTGGCGCAGAAAAGATGTCAGCGCCTCGCGGGCCGCCAGTGAGTAGGCTGGCTTGCCGAGCGCGAGTATGCATATGACGACCTTTCGCTGCTCTCTGTCCATCCCTTCCAACCGTCAGATCGCGCGAGCCGGCAGACGCGATCCGCGCCTGCTTCTCGGCTCCGTTGGCATATGCTTGAGCATTGAATTCAGGCCCCCGAACGCCTGGTGAATGGTGGCGGCAGTCTGTCCCGATCCCCGCGCCGTCGTCAACAGGCGTCGAGTTCAGGGTGGCGGAGGAGGCCGGGCCAGTCGAGGCGGCGACGCTTTGCCGGTTTCGTCGCGGCAAGAAGCTTCACCGGTCGCTAACCATGAATGCATCGAATGCCTGATATGTCGTTTTGCCGGTTTCTTGCACAAAGCTTCCACTTGAATAGTAAGCACGCTTATTATATCTATCGCTCATGGTTTCAGATGGCATCGACAGATTGGGATTTTTGATCCACGACGTGCAGCGCCTGATGCGCAAGCGCTTCGAGGCGCGCGCCAGCGGGTTGGGACTTTCCTCAGCACAATGGCGGCTGCTCGTCCGCGTTGCAAAGGAGGCGGGCGTCGCGCAGGCGCGGCTCGCCGAGCTCCTCGAGATCGAGCCGATCAGCGTCTCACGCCTTGTCGACCGCATGGAGGAGGGCGGCTGGATCCAACGCCGTCAAGACGCGACGGACCGGCGCCTGCGCATGATCTTCCCGACCGAGAAGGCAAACGCGGCCTATGCCGACGTCAAGAGCCTCGCCGGCGAGGTCTATGAAGAATCGCTGGCCGGCGTGGCTGCGGAAGAACGCCGCGTCCTGATCCGTGTTCTGGACACCATCGTGCAGAATTTGACCGACGGCGAGACGTCGTCGCTGGAAAAGATCAAGAATAGAGAAGGGCGGGCAGCATGAACGCGGCAGCCAAGATAGAAGACGATAACGTCACCAAGCTTGCGCCGGCGCAGCCGGTCGCGGAAGCCCCGGCCAAGCCGGCTGCTGCTCCGGTCGCGGCGGCTCCTGTGCCGCATCCGGCGCCGGTCGCGCCGAAGAAGAAGCGTCGCCTCGGCCGTTTCCTGCTGATGGTCGCCCTGCCGCTGGCGCTGCTTGCCGGCGGCGCGTATGTCTGGGTCACGGGCGGCCGTTATCAGGAAACCGAGAACGCTAACCTGCAGCAGGCCAGGATTTCGGTCGCCTCCGACACGGCTGGCCGCATCGTCAAGGTCGGCATCGCCGACAACCAACTGGTCAAGCAGGGCGATCTCCTCTTCGTAATCGATCCCGAGCCTTACAGAATAGCGCTCGCCCAGGCCGATGCGGCGGTCGCCGCCGCGCGCCTCAGTGTCGAGCAGCTGCGCGCCGCCTACAGCCAGGCGATGGCGCAGGAGAGGTCGGCGAGCAGCGAGGTCGACTATGCGCAGTCGCAATATGACCGCGCCGCCGATCTCGCTCAAAAGGGCATCAACGCCAAGTCCTCGCTCGACCAGGCCCGCAACGATCTCGACAAGGCCAAGCAGCAGCTGGCGGTCGCGCAGCAGGGCATCGTCAGCGCCAAGGCGGCGCTTGGCGGTAATCCGGACATCGAGACCGACAAGCATCCGACTGTGATGGCCGCTTTGGCCGCGCGCGACAAGGCAGCCTATGATCTGGCGCAGACGACGGTGAAGGCGCCGGCTGACGGTATTATCTATCAGGCGGCCTCCTTCAAGGTCGGCCAGTATGTCGGCGTCGGCACGCCGCTGTTCGCGCTGGTCGAGGCCGGCGACACCTGGATCGACGCCAATTTCAAGGAGACCCAGCTCACCAACATGAAGCCGGGCCAGAAGGCGGAGATTGTCGTCGACACCTATCCGGGCCGCACCTTCGAGGCGACCGTCAAGGCGATCGGCGCCGGCACGGGAGCGGAGTTCTCGCTGCTACCCGCGCAAAACGCCACCGGCAACTGGGTCAAGGTCACGCAGCGCATTCCGGTGCGCCTGGAACTGACCGATCCCGACGCCAAAATGGCGCTGCGCACGGGCATGAGCGCAACCGTCACCGTCGACACCGGCGTGGCGCGCGGCCTGCCGTCGATCTTCGGCCACGCCACGGCAGGGGAGCACGCGCAGTAACAATACGCCCCCGTGAATCGGGGGCGGAGCAGGGGATTGGTCTGATGGGACGAGCGAGAAGGATAAGCGTTTAAGATCAGCCGTTTGGCGGCACGATCAAAACCGAAACCTTCGTCACGGACCCGTCGGTCCTCAGATTTCCGGGCGGCAGGCATCCGCTTCAACAGAGACTTTCAGTCGATGTAACCCCCACATCGATAGTCGCGTCCCACCGCGATGAGGGTCTCTCAACGGAAGGCTTTGCCGCCCGGAAACCCAGTGTACACGGTTTTGTTATCTGTCGGAAGTTCAGCATCATGAGCACGACCGAAGCTTTCAAGGAAGTGCCGCATCGCGGGCTGATCACTGTCGCGCTGATGCTGGCGACGATCATGCAGGCGCTCGACACAACGATCGCCAATGTCGCGCTGCCGACCATGACCGGCGACCTCGGCGCGTCGCCCGACAACATCAACTGGGTGCTGACCTCCTATATCGTGGCGGCGGCGATCATGACGCCGGTCACCGGCTGGCTCGCCGACAGGCTCGGCCGCAAGCAGCTGTTCCTCGCCTCCGTCGTCGGTTTCACCATCTTCTCCATGCTCTGCGGCCTTGCCTGGAGCCTCGAGACGATCGTGCTCTTCCGCCTGCTGCAGGGCGTGTTCGGCGCCGCCATTGTGCCGCTGTCACAGACCTTCCTGCTCGATATAAACCCGAAGGAGCGCCACGGTCAGGCGATGGCCATCTGGGGCGCCGGCATCATGCTTGGGCCGATCCTCGGCCCGACGCTGGGCGGCTGGCTGACCGAGAATTTCAACTGGCGCTGGGTGTTCTTCATCAACCTGCCCGTCGGCATCCTCGCCTTCGTCGGCATGGCTGCCTATCTGCCAGTCATCCCAAAGCGCCTGCGTGGGTTCGACTTCTTCGGCTTTGCCATGATCTCGCTCGGCGTCGGCGCGCTGCAACTCCTGCTGGATCGCGGTGGCGAGGTCGACTGGTTCAACTCGGCCGAGATCTGGATCGAGCTCGCTCTGTCGCTCACCGGCTTCTGGGTGTTCATCATCCACACGGTGACATCAGAGCATCCCTTCATCGATCCAAAAATCTTCCTCGACCGCAATTTCGTGACCGGGCTGGGCTTCATCTTCGTCATGGGCGTGCTGATCCTGGCCTCGATGTCGCTGTTGCCGCCGATGCTTGCCAACATCTTCGGCTACCCGACGGTGACAATCGGCATCGTGCTTGGTCCGCGTGGCATCGGCACGATGATCTCGATGCTGGTCGTCGGCCGCATCATGCACAGGTTCGATGCGAGGATCCTCGTCGCCATCGGTTTCCTGCTAACCGCGCAGTCGCTCTACACCATGGCAAGCTTCACGCCGCAGATGGACAATTGGCTGATCCTCACCTCGGGTGTCATCCAGGGGCTCGGCATGGGCATGGTGTTCGTGCCGCTGTCGACGGTCGCCTTCGCCACGCTCGATGCCCGTTACCGCACGGACGCCACCTCGTTGTTCAGCCTGGTGCGCAATCTGGGCTCGTCGATTGGCGTGTCGGTGGTCGCTGCCTTGATGGTGCGCAACACCCAGATCAACCACACCGAGCTTTCGGCCTTCATCAACCCGTACAATCCCAACCTGTGGGCTGCCTCGCCGGCGGCCGCGAGCGGCAACGCCGCGGCGCTATCGCAGGTCGACCGCGCGGTGAATGCGCAGGCCATGATGATCTCCTACATCAACGACTTCAAAATCCTGATGGTGATGACGCTGGCGGCGATCCCGTTCGTCATCCTGCTGCGCAAGCCCAAGGCGGCGCCGGCGGGCGGTGCGCCGGCAGCGCATATGGATTGAAGCGGTCTTTTGGCGGCCAGCTTCAGTCCGTGTGCATGGAACCGACACGGGCGAGTGGTTCGTTCACTCAGCTATATTGGGTACGCTCCAGCGCGGCGTCGCCGCAATTCGCCCACCCTTTGCGGCCTTGAAATAGGTCGCCGCGAGATCCTCGGCGCACATCGATGACAGGTATATCTGGATTGACCCGCCATCCTCGGTGACGGGATAGCGTTCGCCGCACGCTTCGAGGCGCCTTTCATACAGGCGCATTTGCCTGTGGCTCAGTCGATCGAAAAACCCGGCCTTGCATTTGTCGATCACGGCTTCCGACATGAATTCGTCGCCGCTCGATCCCCAGGCGCAAGTCTGATGTAACTTGTGGGCCGCCAGGCAATCGGGTGTGCTGTCTATATCCTGCGGCAATTGACTGCCTTCCGGACACTGGACATCCTCCGCGGCTGCGGGGGCGATCGATAGAAGCCCGATCAGGACTATGCAGCTGGCCCGCATGTCGAATTCCCCCGGCGGTCTCTCCAGATCGATTTTGCGTCCGTGTCACCTTAGCCCAACAGGCGCGGACGGAAAACACCGCTGCCGCCGGCTGCACACCGACCGGTCTGTTGGCGGAGCCGCTCGCTAGCGGCTCGTCACTGCCCGAGCACCAGCGCCCAGTATCGCAGCGCCGGATCGCGGCCGTCGCGCACATAGGCGAGCCCGAAGTGGCTGAAGTCCGGATCGAGCATGTTGCGGCGGTGCCCGTCCGAATGCATCCAGATGTCGAACAGTTTTTGCAGGTCGAAGCGGCCCTCGGCAATGTTTTCGGCCGCCGCGCCCCGCACGCCATTGTCCTTCATGCGCGAAGCGAAATCCTTGCCCCAGCCGGTGGTGTGGCTCATGCGTTCGCGCGATGCCATGTAGCCGGCCTGCTGCAAGGCTGCCTGTTCGAGCTGCGCATCCGGAACGAGCGTCGGCAGTCCGGCCGATGTGCGGATTGTGCTCAGCGTGCTCGTGGCGGACGAAGAGACGCCGGCGCCTTCGCCGGTCGGCACGGACACAGTGCTGCAGGCGGCGATGCCGGCAAGTGCTGCCAGGCCCGCGGCCTTGAACAATGTACGGCGGTTGAGGTCGGGGAGGGCGGTGGTCGAGATGCTCATCCGGCCTCTGATACCTGCGATCGTGGCTTTTGCCGGGCAGCCGACGAAAATCGCATGAGGCGGCGACTTTTCCCGGAAGATCGGTTATCATCCCGGCGTTCTTGAAAGTGGCAGCCATGGGCGGCCACCCAGGCGGTGACCGCCCCCGATATAAACGGAGGACGGTTATGGCCGGTTTTCATGTCATGACGGACGCGTACGGCGCGCATGTTCAGCCTACGGTGCGCCACATCTCGACCGCGGACCTTTGGGACGCGCTCAAGCTTGGCGCTGAGGATTTCTGGGCCAAGCCTTCCCATTACGTGTTCCTGTGCCTGATCTATCCGATCGTCGGCCTGATTCTGACGCAGTGGAGCTCGGGCTCGAACGCCATCCAGCTCGTCTATCCACTGATGTCCGGTTTCGCGCTGATCGGCCCGTTCGCGGCCATCGGCCTCTACGAAATCAGCCGCCGGCGCGAGCTTGGCATGAGCAGCCGCTGGCACCATGCGCTGGACGTGCGCCATTCGCCGGCGCTGCCATCGATCGCGGTCATCGGTATCCTGCTCTTCGCGCTGTTCCTGTTGTGGCTGTTTACCGCGCAATCAATCTACACCAGCCTGTTCGGGGCCGAGCCGCCGGCGTCGGTCGGCGCCTTCGTGCGTGACGTGCTGACGACCGGCAAGGGCTGGACCCTGATCCTCGTCGGCAACGCCGTGGGCTTCGTTTTCGCCGTCGTCGTTCTAGGCACCACCGTCGTCGCCTTCCCGCTGCTGCTCGACCGCGACGTCGGCGCCGTAGCAGCGATCGAAACCTCGGCCCGCGTGGTGATGGCCAATCCGCTGGCGATGGCGCTCTGGGGCCTGACGGTCGCGGTGCTCCTGGTGATCGGCTCGATCCCGCTATTTGCCGGGCTTGCCGTCGTCATGCCGATCCTCGGTCACGCGACCTGGCATCTCTACCGCAAGGTGGTCGAGCCGGAACAAGTCCGGCCTGTTCGCCGGCCGATGTAGGAGACGGCTGCGTCCTTGAGTTGACGGCTATCGTTGCGCTTCGGTCGCCATCTTCAAGGCCAGCGCCGTCAGCACCGTGCCCATCATCCAGCGCTGGAGGACCAGCCAGAACGGCCTTCCGGCGAGGAAGGCGGCGATCGAGCCGGCGGTCATTGCTATGATGGCGTTGACCGTCAGGCTGATCGAGATCTGCGTCACGCCGAGCACCAGAAGCTGCGACAGTACATGGCCCTTGGCCGGATTGATGAACTGCGGCAGGAGCGACAGATAGAGCACCGCGACCTTCGGGTTGAGCAGGTTGGTCATCAGTCCCATGACGAAAAGCTTGCGCGGCGTATCCCTGGGCAATTCGCGGACGTGGAAGGGGGAGCGTCCGCCGGGCTTCAGCGCCTGCCAGGCGAGCCACAACAGATAGAGCGCGCCTGCGAAGCGCAGCGCATCGTAAGCGTAAGGAACGGCGAAGATCAGCGCGGTGATGCCGAAGGCGGCCGAGACCACATAGAACAGGAAGCCCAGCGCCACGCCGCCAAGCGAGATCAGCCCGGCCTTTGGCCCTTGCGACAGCGAGCGCGAGATCAGGTAGATCATGTTCGGGCCGGGTGTGAGCACCATGCCGAGGCAGATCAGCGCGAAGGTAAGATGGTTGGCAGCGTCGGGCATCGGGGTCTCCGGAAAGTGCCCGAGATGTGCGCCGCTTCGTTAAACGTCGCAAGGGCTTGATGGGATCGCCCTTTACGCCAGCGCGGCTTATCCGACCACGCGCAGGTTCGAGAGCTCGTTGGCGATCTCCTTGAAGTTGTCGGAGAGCGTCGCGCCGGTGGCGTTCCAGAACAGCTTGGCCGGCTTGGTTGGATCCGTCGGGTCCTTGCGGAAGCGGGAGTCGGAAGAGCATGCTTTCAGCGCCGCCATGGCCTTCTGGTCGCTAGAACTGGTCGCGGACATGTCGAGCGCCACCGTCATCACCATGATGTTGCCGGCCTTGGCGTTGTCGCACAGCTTCGCCATCTGCTCGTTCATCGCGGCGGTGTAGTTGCTCGAGGAGTAGTTGAACTGGCCGATCGCGCTCGACGTGCCGCCGAACAGACGGGTGACCGAGCTACCGTTATAGCCAACCCCGGTGTAGCCATAGGCCGCATAGGTCGACTTGTTGCCTGCGGGGTCGGAACTGACCGTCGAATAGGTGTTCTCGCCATCGGTCAGCACGATGACCACCTTGTCGTTGCCGCGCTCGGTCTCGGGCCGCCCCTGGGTGAAGGGCGGGGCGCTCGACACCGTGCGCCAGCCCCAGGCCATGCCTTCGGGCACATTGGTGTTGCCGTTGGGCTGCATGAGGTCGATCGCAGCCTTGATGGTAGCAAGCCCATCGGTCTGGGTGACATCGGTGAGCGGTGTGATCGGCGTGGTGGTGCAGCTGTAATTGGGACCCGTGCCCGAACTGAGGGTTGGAGCATCGATCGGCCGCGGCTGAAAGTACTTGGCCATGTTCGACTGCCTGGTCTTGCCCGTGGTGCTCGACGGATCGTCGTTCCACCAGCTGTTTGCCGCGCCATAGGTCGTCGGGTTCGGCTCGAGCGGGTTCTGGGTCACCTTCCAATGATTGCCGGGTTCGTCCGGCGCGAACATCGGCACGAACATGGTCGCGGGATCGCCGACGCCGATACCGGTGTTGTTCGGGCCGCCCAAGGCCGGCGTGTCGTCGACATTGTAAGGATAGGGCCGTACCTCGACACAGCCTTGCCAACTGGCGAATGGCCCGTAGGTGTCGTTGTAATCATATTCCGTATGGCTGTGCGAACAGGTGTGGTTCGAGCGGTATGTATCGCAGACGGTGCGCGCGCTGCCGACGATGCGCTCGTGGCTGGTCACGACCTTCATGTCTTGATAGAGCTCGAAGCGGCTGAGAACCTGGTTTTCTTCATCGCCCCAGCCGGTGCCTTTCTTGTACCAGATGCCGTTGATCTTCTGGGCATATTTGTCGGGCGCATTCAGCGTCGACCAGTCGAAATTCTCGTTGGCGACCGGAGACAGCCCATAGACGTCCATCCACGGCGCATTGTCGTTTTGCGACCCGACATTGACCGAGGCGGCAAAGGGCACGAGGCTGAACTGCACCGGCTTGTCGATCTGCTTAATCTGCGCTGCCTGCTGCGCCAGCGTGTCGACGAGCTGCTTGGCGGCCTGCTTGAGCAGGTCGATGCGTTTCTGTCCCGAGCCGGTGCCTGGCGTTGTCATGGAGCCCGAATTGTCGAGCACCATCGCCACTTCCAACGTGTTCTTCAGCCGCACCTGGGAGTCCATGCCGATGTTGATGGGCTTTTTGGCATCGGTTTCGGAAGCGCCGACGAGCAGCGCTGACGATGGATGGAAATAGGGATGGTAGTTCAGCGTCGCGCTCATGGTGAGCAGGCCGCCGCCGGCCTGGTTGGTGGGCAGCGTGATGTTGAGCGCCACGTTGGCCGGGTCGATGCCGTTTAGGTTGGCGTTGAAGAAGTCGACCGCATAGGCTCTGATCTGATCGTCCGTGGCGCCTTCGGCAAGCCGCCGCGCGGCGGCGAAATTGGCGGCATCAAGCGCGTTCAGCACCATCTGCTTCTGGCGGTTAAGCTCGCTGAAGTCGACCGCGATCGCCAAGGCTCCCATCAGCGGAACCATGGCGGCCGCCGTCACGAGAGCATAGTTGCCTCGACGATCGCGGCAGAATTGATGCCAGAATTTGCGCATTTTAGTTGAAGCGGCCCCCGGTTGTTGTGCTCAACTGACGATGCGCAGGTTCGACAATTCGTTGCCGATCGCCTTGAAGTCGTCCGAAAGCGTTGCGCCGGTAGAGTTCCAGAACAGCTTCGCCGGCTTGCTCGGGTCGGTCGGATCCCTGCGGAAACGCGAATCCGATGCGCAGGTTTTCAAGGCTGCCATCTGCGCCGCCTCGGCGGTGTTGCTGGAATCGAGGTCGAGCGCGATCGTCATGACGATGATGTTGGCGGCCTTCGCGTTGTTGCAGAGGGTGACGAAATGCTCGTTCATGGCCTTGGTATAGTTGGCATTCGAGTAATCCGTCTTGCTGACGTTACTGCTGGTGCCCAGGAAAATGCGGCCGTAGCTGTAAGCACTGTTGTATGGTTTCACGTAACCCAGCGCCGAATATGTCGATTTGGCGCCCGCCAAGTCATTGGCTCCCAATGAAGTGGGTGTGTAATAGGTGTTGGCGCCGTCCGTCAGGACGATCAAGACCTTGTCATTACCTTTTTCATTTTCGGCGCGGCCCTCAGTGAACGGAGCTGTGCTGGAGAGAGTTCTCCAGCCCCAGGCCATGCCTTCCGGCACATTGGTGGCGCCGCTGGCGGCCATGGCATCGATCGCCGTCTTGACCGACGTTGCGCCTGCGGTGGTCGATACATCGGTGAGCGGCGTGATCGCGGTCGTGCTGCAACTGGTGTTGGGACCTTCGTTCATGCCGTATGCGGGCGTCACTTTAGTGCCGATGCCAGCATTGAAATATTTCGGCATGTAGCGCTGCCGCACCGCGTCCGTGCCGCTTGATATGTCTATATGCCAATCGCTGTAGGCAGACCGCGAAGAGCTGTCCGTGTTGTCCGTCTCGTCGGGCGCAAACATGGGCACGAACATTGTAGCCGGTGTCGACGTCGAGGCTGCTGTATCTTGGATGTTGTAAGGATAGGGCCGGGACTCGACGCAACCGCTCCAACTTGCGATCGGCGCGTAAACTATGTTGGACGTGCAATTGCCGTTCTTGTCCTTGGTGCACGATGCGATCCGTTTCATCCACTTGTAGATCGAAAAGCGCGTCAGCACCTGGTTCAACTGCGATGCATCCCACGCGGAGCCTTTCGCATAATAGTTGCTGCCGGACTTCACCGCATATTGGTTAGGGGAGTTGGCCGAGGTAAGAGTCGACCAATCGAGGTTCTCCTGGTCGAGCGGCGAAACGCCGGTCGTGTCCATCCAGGCGGCATCTTTGTTCGCCGGACCGACATTGACCGAGGCGGCAAAAGGCACGAGGCTGAATTGAACCGGCTTGGAAACCTGCTTCATCAACAGCGCTTGCCCTGCCAACTGATCGACAAGTTGCTTGGCGGCGTTTTTCAAGAGGTCGAACCGCACCTGGTTCGAGCCGTGGCCGAGTTCGGTCATCGAGCCGGAGTTGTCGAGCACCAGCGCCACCTCCAGCGTGTTCTTTAGGCGGATTTCGGACCTGGCCGAAAAGTTGACGGTGGTCTGACCCGGAGCGCCGCCGCCCAGCAGCATGACCGCGGCCGGCAGAAAATAAGGCTGGTATTTCAGCGCGGCCTCAAGGACCAGCGTGCCGCCGCCGGCGTTGTTGTTCGGCAAAGTCACCGTCAGCGTCGTGTTCGCTGGAAGGACGTGCCTTAGGTTGGCTTCGAAGAACGTCTTGGCATAGGCCTTCGCATCGGCGTCGCTTGCACCGGCGACGATCTGCTGTGCCGTCGCGATGCCGGCGGCATCCAGCGCATTCAACGTTTCTTGCCGCTCGCGCACCAGTTCGGTGTAATCAACCGCCAGCGCGACGCCGCCCATCAGCGGTATCATCGTGATGACCGTCATCAAGGCGTAGTTGCCGCGCCTGTCGCGAAAAAAATCGCGGATCATTGCATTTACCCCGCCAAGGATCCATGCCGAGATAAGACCATGGTCGTAGTTGCCGTAGTACCATGGTCACAAATCGTTAAATTTCAGCGTGCGCGAAACCATCAAGAAGGCACCGCCTTTTTGACGGCGCGTTAACCCTGTGCTTCCGGGCGAGCGACATCGAGGCCCGGCCTGTCGTGATCGGGAAAGCTCGTGACAGGATCATACGCTTCGGTTATGCGGGACCGTCCGTGGCCGACAGTCTGTCGCGGCCTGCCAGGAATCAAAATCAGGGACACGGCATGGCGGATTCGCCTGACATCATCGGCTCGCTCGACGATCTTGCGGGGCGCTACGCGGCCATATTGTGTGACGTATGGGGCGTCGTTCACAATGGCGAATGGCATTTTCCGGCGGCCGCCGCCGCGCTTGCCCGGGCACGTGCGGCCAACGTGCCCGTCGTGCTGATCACCAATTCGCCACGCCGCAGCGCCGACGTGATTGCCCAGATGAAGATCATCGGTGTTCCCGCCGACGCCTGTGACCGGGTCGTCACCTCCGGCGACGTTACGCGCGACCTGATCGCCGACGGCCCAAGGCGGATCTTCCATATCGGGCCGGAGCGCGATTTCACTCTGTATGACGGGCTCGATGTCGATCTTGTCGAGGAATTCGAGGCCTCAGGTGTCGTCTGCACCGGTCTCTATGACGATGAGGTCGAGAAGCCCGCCGATTATGCCGAACTGCTGCAGCGGCTGCGCGCCCGCAACCTGCCTTTCATTTGCGCCAATCCGGATATCCTGGTGGAGCGCGGCGAGCGCACGATCTGGTGCGCCGGCGCGCTCGCGCGGGACTACGCGCAACTGGGCGGTCGTACGCTGATTGCCGGCAAGCCCTTCGCGCCGATCTACCATGTCGCCATGAAGGAGGTCGCCGGATTGCTCGGCCGCTCCGTCGAGCGAAGCGAAGTTCTCGCCATCGGCGACGGCATGATGACCGATGTCAAGGGCGCGGCCGACAACGGCTTTGACGTGCTCTATGTTTCCGGCGGCATCCACGCGCGCGAGCATGGCGACGATCCCGCAAGGCTGGCGGCCTTTCTCGAAAAGCACGGCTACCGGCCGGTCGCCGTCATTCCGCGCCTGCAATAGTTTGATAGTCTGGCCATGACGGGCGCCTCGACATGACGCAAGCCTTCAAACGTCTTTCCACGGCCGCGCCGCTGCCTGCGCATTTGCGCGGCGGCGTCGTGGCGATCGGCAATTTCGACGGCGTCCATCGTGGCCATCAGGCCGTGCTGCAGCGCGCGCTGGCTGAGGCCCGCCGCAATGGCGTGCCCGCCTTGGTGCTCACCTTCGAGCCGCATCCGCGCAAGGTGTTCCGGCCGGAGGTGCCGCTCTTCGTGCTGACGCCGCCGCCTATGAAGGCGCGGCTGCTCGCCGGACTTGGCTTCGCCGCCTTGGTCGAGCAGCCGTTCACACGCGATTTCGCCTCGCTCTCCGCCGAGGCTTTCGTGACCGATGTGCTGGAGAAGAATCTCGGCATCCACCATGCCGTTACCGGCTTCGACTTCCATTTCGGCAAGGACCGCCAGGGCGGCCCGGCTTTCCTGATGGCGGCGGGAAAACGGCATGGTTTCGGCGTGACGCTGGTCGACGCCTTCCGCGATGAAGGCGCCGAAGTCGTCTCGTCGAGCCGCATCCGCGGACTGCTGGTCGATGGCAAGGTGGAGGAGGCCGCCGGCCTGCTCGGCTACCGTTTCACCGTGGAGGCCGAAGTGATCGGCGGCCAGCAGCTTGGCCGCACCCTCGGTTTCCCGACCGCCAATATGCGGCTTTCGCCGGAAGCCGCCTTGAGGGAGGGGATCTACGCCGTCCGCTTCCGCCGTGCCGACGGCACGCTTCATGACGGCGTTGCCAGCTTCGGCCGCCGCCCGACGGTCGACGACAATGGCGCACCGCTGCTCGAGACTTACGTCTTCGATTTTTCCGGCGATCTCTATGGCGAGATCTGCGCGGTGTCGTTCTTCGGCTTCCTGCGCCCGGAGCTCAAATTCGACGGCCTCGACGCGCTGGTGGCGCAGATGAAGAAGGACGAGGGCGAGGCGAGGGCGCTGTTGGCGGGGGTGCGCCCGCTGTCGCAACTGGATAGCGAAATCGCGTTCTGATCACCTGTTGCTTTTACCGCTTCAGGGCGAGCCCGATGGCGATGAAACTCCAGCCCTGGAAGACCAGGTCGATCGCCAGGAAGATGCCAAGCACCCAAAGGCTGTTCACCGGCCAGCCCATGGCGACCATCAGCCCGAGCAGGATGGTGATGATGCCTGCCGCGAGCAGCCATCCCCAGCCTTGCTCCGGCCGGTGATTGAGGGCCACCCAGGACCGCAAAAGTCCCGAGGCGACGAGCGCGATGGCCAGCAGCAGGGTCAGCACCGCCGAGGCGAGCAGCGGATTGTCGAAGGCGAAAAAGCCGGCGACGGCATAGAGCAGGCCGCTCAGCAGCCAGTAGAAGAAACGTCCCCAGGTCTTGACCCCGAAGGCGTGGACGATCTCGATGATGCCAGCCATCAGCATCAGCCAGCCGACGACATACACCGAGGCGACGGTGGCGATGAACAGATTGCCGAAGGCGATGCCTCCGAAGATCAGCAGCAGCACGCCGAGCGCCACGAACCATCCCCATTTGTCGCGCGTCCGGCCGATTGCGTCCTTCAGGGCATCGCCTCGCAAAGCCATGATATTCTCCCTCGGGTAACTCCCGCGCCGCACGCGGTGGAGGAAGGGTAATCCCAATGGCATTGCCCGTCCAGCAATGGACAGCCTCCGTCGCCGACCTTCCGCCGAAGTCGCGAGTGTGGTAGCGGATCCAAATCCGGCGCCCTGCCGGGCGAGCCATCGAAAATCACCAAACCCACGCCGCGAAGCCCGTGAGAATCCTCGAAGTTGGGCGTACCCCATATCTGGCCGGCTATTTCCCCGGCAGCGTGGAGAGATTCGATACCAGCGCATATGAAAACAGCACGCCGCCCGAGTTTGCCGGGCTGTTGGCTTTGCTGAAAGCCATCGGGAACGAAAGCTACGACCTGATCGTCTGTGAGCCCAACGTACGGCGGCGGCTCGATGCGCTCTCACGCCTCTTGTTCTCGAAGCGGATTTTCTCCGGGCGGCCGTCCTTCTCCTCGATATTCGCCCAGCAAATGTTCCGCCGCCGCCTCAATGTTCCGGTTGCTGTCATCGACATAGAGGACCATTCGCGCATTACCGCGGCCGATCGGTATCTGCTTGCCAGGTCGCCCCTTTATTTCAAGCGGGAACTGCCAAGCGATGAGTGGAGACTTCTGGACAGCGGCGATGGCTTCGCCGGTCGAAGCCTGCGCTCGAAACCCTCCCTGCGAGCCATGATGGACAAGATCCTGCCGGTCTCACTTGGCATGTCGCTTGACGCGGAAGCTTTTGCGCGGGGCATGGCGAGGTCCCGCAAGACGAGCGACGTCTTCTTTGCAGGCAACGTTTGCGGCCTGCCCGAGCGCGAACGGGGGCTTGCCGAACTGCGCGAACTCGCGGCCGCGGGTGTCAAAGTCGATATTCCAGAGCAGCGCATCGGCCGTCAGGAGTTTTTCCGGCGATGCGCCGAGGCCCACCTCGTCTGGTCGCCGGAAGGCTACGGATGGGATTGTTTCCGCCATCACGAGGTCGCGGCGATGGCTTCCGTGCCGGTCATCAACGCACCTTCCATCAGGCCCTACCGGCCCATGAGACACGGCGACGAGTGCCTCTACTACGTGCCCGAAAAAGGCGCCCTGACCCGCACGATCTTCACCGCGCTCGAGAACCGCGATGCGTTGATAGCCATGGGCGACGCGGCGCGCGAGCACGCGATTTCGTTCAAGCGCCGGAGTGAGATCGGGCGCTACGTCGTAAACGAAACTCTGAGCCGGTTTCAGAGCACTGTGGCGGCCGCCCGCTTCGCCGCGCAACCATAGAAGCGTCTATTCTCGCGCCGGCGCGACCTCGTCCCGGAACGGCGCAAGCGTCGCCTCCAGCGTCTCCCGGCCAGCCTGCTCCCAGCTTCGCGCCACGAATTCGCCGGCCGTCACCTCATAGGAACTCCGGACCTCAGGCGAGGTGATCCATTCCCGCATGGCCTTTTCCCATGCTTCGACATCGAGTGGGTCAAGGCAGAGTCCGAATGGGCCGACCACTTCGGGGATGGCTCCGCCTGTCGAGGCGATCAGCGCCTTTCCGTAGGCCAGCGCCTCGACGGGCGGCAGTCCATATCCCTCATAGAGCGACGGATACACGCAGAACGCGCTGTTTTGGTAGAGCAGGGACAACGTCCCGTCGTCGACGTTGTCGAGATGAACAAGGCTCTGGCCGTAGTCGGGATGGCTGTGAAGCTTCGTCAGGACCGCACCGACCATCCAGCCGCTGCGGCCGACGAAAACCAGCTTCATGCCGCTATGCGCGACCGTTCCGTCCTGAACAAGGCGCCGCCAGACGTCCATGAGCAACGAATGGTTCTTGCGTGGTTCGATAGTGGAAACGAACAGGATGTAGCGACCTGTCTCAAGTCCGTCCGGCAGGGGGCCGTCCGCCTGCGATCTGCGCGCGCTGTCGCAGCCGAGCGGGATCAGTTTCAGTTCCGGCAGGGGAAGGCCGAGCCCGGCGGCATGCTCCTCCATGTCGTCGGTGACGCGCTTCGACGTCAGGATGAAGCGGTCCGCCAGCCCGATCGCCAGATTCACGTAATCCGTGAATCTCGCGACGTCATGAGGTTTGTACCATTCGGGATACTGGATCGGGATGATGTCGTTCAGCAGCACGATCAGCTTTGCGCCGGCCGAGCGGCACTGGCGCGAAATGAGCTCGATATCGGTGTGCGACCAGTCGTTGTTCATCAAAAGCAGATGGTCGCCGGGCATGAGATCGTGTTTGTGGCCGGCCACCGTCCGCAGCGGCACGATCCGAACCTTTGAACCATCCTCGCGGGCGATCAGCCGCCGCTCGTTCGCCTTCGTCAGGCGGTTTTCGATCCGATCAAGAAAAGGAAGAAAACCGCTGCCGGGATTGTGCCGGGCAAATGCGCCGATCTCCGTTATCAGGATCCGGCGCGCCTTTATGATGGCCATCAGCGACCGCCGTGCCCAGTGCGGCCAGCGATCGTAAAACCGCATCTTGATGCGCGCCGGGTCCGGATGGAAACTCATGTCGCATGAGATGTCGCCGGCGATGATTTCCGCCGCAATCCGCGGCGAAACCTGCCTGAGGACCCGGTCGATCGGGTCGAATACCGTGAACGCCACGTCGGAGGCCGTGAACGCGGCCGCAGCCGCACTGTAATGCCGCTGCACGCGGACCAGGCCGACCGGAGGGCCGAGCCAGCGCGCCATGCTGGTGAGATCGACGACAAGCCGCATCAGCCGGGCCGCATCAGTTCGGCCGCATCTTGGCAGGGCGCGCGATCATCCTGCGCCAAGCCAGTCGAGGCCCGAGCGCGAGCGTCCTGAACGAGGGGGCGCCGACAGCCGCGAGGAGCAGAAGCTTGCAGGTTGTGGCAAACGGTATGCCCGTCGTTCGCAGCAGCAATTCGATGTCGCGTCTCTCCAGGCTCGAGATACCGACACCTGTGGCGGCACGCCATGCCAGAAAGTTTTCGATGGCCTCTGTGGGTTGGTCGTTTGCGTCGAACGGCTCGGCGCGTGCGCGGCGCAACAGCGCCGACTGTCTGGCCAGCGCCGCGGCCGCCTTTTGCTGATCCTCCTTGACGCGCGACACCTGTCCTGGATGCGAGCGCAATTTGACCAGCCGCGCATCCATGTTGGCCAGCTTTCCGGTCTCGGAAAGCCGCAGCCACAGATCGTAGTCCTCCGCATAGGTGAATGCGCGACGATAGCCTCCCAAGCGCCGGACGGCCTCGGTCCGGAACATCACTGTCGGATGAAGCATGGGATTGTATCTGGCTAGGGCAGACCGCAAGGGCTCGTTGCCGATGGGAACGTCCATTGGCCGCAACGGCTTTCCGTCCTGGTCGATCTGCAATCCCGCCGTGCCGAGCAACTGCAGATCGCCATCCGCGTCGAAACGCGCCGCCTGCAGGCGAAACCTTTCGGGCAGCGAGAGGTCGTCGCCATCCATGCGCGCCACAAGAGGGGCCTGCGCGAGCGCGATTCCCATATTGAGCGCGTCGACGATGCCTTTGCCGCGATTGGCGATCACCTTGACGCGGCCATCGCCCTCGGCGAGCGAGGTCGCGATCGCGGCGCTGTCGTCCGAGGAGCCATCGTCGACAACGATGACTTCGATATCAGCCAGATCCTGGTCCAGAATGCTCTGCAAGGCTTCGCCGATGTAGCGCGCGCCGTCTCTCACCGGAATGATCACGCTTACTGTCGGCAACAGAACGTCCTTGCGATAATCGGGCGTGACGGAATGACCGTTGAATCGGCCAGCTTGGCTACTGGGTATTTGCGATTTGGGCTCAAGGTTCCATCGCAAAGTTCGATCCCTGTGTCGACCGCCAATCTCATTGTCGCGCCGATCTCGGCGCGGCCTGAAGGGCGGGCTCCAGCAGGCGTAAGACCGCCTCGCGTTTTTTCGCCTTCAACGAGGGGTCGCCGTCGAGGCCGACTTCATGAAGCCAGCTTCCCCGCCATTCGCAATAGGCCTGCCTGAGTCCAACCCCGGGCAGGGCCGCGAATGCCGTTATCGGCCGTTGCGGCAACGCGTTCGGGTCCACATTCCGATAGAGCACCTCCCAATTGGCTCCGCCGGTATCGAGGCCGGCGAACCAGTCGAGCCCGAAATCGAGAGGCTTGCGGGCGACGGCGTCGAAGCGGAAGAAACAATAGCCCGCCCACAAATACCAGCGCGCGCCCGCTCGGCGAAGGTCGCCGTAGAACGCCACATCTTGAAGAGGCTCGAAGGGGTCGCATGGCTGCGTCGGGAAAAGGTCCTGGTCCAGAAATCCGAATGCGGCGGGCGCTGCGGGTTTCAGAACATTCTGCCACATCCAGTTGAGCGCGGCGCCATGGGAGCGGCTCGGGCTTTTCACGGTCCATGGATTGGCCGGCAGCCTGACATAGGCGGTGCCATGGGCCGCGCATACCTGCCTGTTCTCGCGAGCGTCGGCTTCGCTGAGGCTGTTGTCGGCCACGATATGGAGGTCGTGACGGACAAGTTCGCTGGCCAGCCGAAGCTGCAGATCGAGGCATCGGGCATCACCGAAGGCGATGGTGAGCAGCACATCGTGACCCCCGGCGGCATCGCGGATATCCGCAATGTCGCCATCCGCGGCTGGCTGGTCCAGGAACCTACGGTCGATCTTCCGGTAACGGACGGTCTTGACGGCATGTGTCAGCGGCTGCAGCCTCAGCCATTGCCGCCAGTTGTATTCACGCAGGGCCTTTGGCACGGGTATGGTAGCTTTCAGGTGAAACCGGCTTGGCAGCCACAATTAATCCATGAAATCTTCATAATCGCGACCCGGTTGATCTTTTTTTGGGAAGCTCGAACGCAACAGCATCCAAGTCTCTTGATAACCCGCTATATACAGCATATTCGTCTTTTAAACACGACTGACACTAAGCGCCCTGCTTTGTTTGTTTGAAGGAAGAAGTCTACGGCGCGCCCGCAGCTCTCCGCTCGATCGGACCTGGGTAAATGGCGCTTCCGGAACATACAATGAGAATTTGCTGCGCAATCTCTGCCCTGTTTATGAATGGGGGTCTGCAAAGGGATTGTCTCAACATCAGCGACCGGCTGGTCAAGCGCGGCCATAGCGTGACGATTCTGACGACACGCCAGGTCGGCCATGTCGACAGCTCGGCGGCGATAAAGGTCCAGCCTGCCCGGGCTATCTCCAATCCGGGCACCGAATATGCGCTGGGAAAGACCCTGCTGACGGCCAAGCGGGATTTCGACTGCGTGGTCGGTTTCAACAAGATGGCGGGCCTGGACGTCTACTATGCGGGCGACCCGCCTTATTTTGCCTCGAAGCTCGGCTGGTGGCGGCCGTTTTCGCCCCGCTTCATTCGCCAGCAGAAGCTCGAATCGATGATCTTTGCCCCCGGCAGCGCCGTGCAGATCATTGCGCTCAGCGAGCACCAGGCAGCGCTTTACCGCGACTTCTGGCGAACCGAGGAGGCGCGGATCCATGTTGTCGGACCGACGCTCGATCCAAAACGCCGCCGGCCGGAGTTGCTGGCAGCCGACCGCAATGAAATCCGCGATCGTTTCGGGCTTCCCCGCCAGGCCGTGATTGCGTTGAGCATCGCGAACAGAATGAAAGTGAAGGGTCTCGACCGGGCGGTGAAGGCCCTGCAGGCGTTCCCGGACATTCATTGGCTGGTGGCCGGTCTTCGCAAAAACAGCGAGGAGGAAATCCGGCTTCGCAGTCTTATTGCCAAGTGCGGCATGTCGCACCGGGTCATCCTCCTGGGTATCCAGGAGGACATCCCGGCGATTGTGATTGCAAGCGATTTCATGCTGCACCCGGCACGCCTGGAAAATACCGGCACGGTGATCCTCGAGGCGCTCGCAAATGGCCTCCCGGTCATCGCGTCGGCCGCTTGCGGATACGCAAAATATGTCGAAGCCAGCGGGGCCGGACTGGTCGTGGCCAATCACGACGATCCTGAAATCTGGCGACAGGCGGTCCGGAAAGCCGGCAATCCGGCGATCCGGGCGCAGTGGCGCGAGGCGGCCCTTGCCTACGGCTCGTCAACGCCGCTGACCGGCGGACTGGAAGCCGCCTGCGATCTGATCGAGATGTCGCGGCGCAATCGCTGTATCGGCTAAAGCATGTCTCCCGAAGGTGGGAACCGGTTTCGGGATAAAGACATGCGTAAAATCAGAGACCTACAGCGCATGGAGCGAATCCGAAGGATCGCGACGCGCTTTTAGGTCGCCGGCCGGTTCCGATCTTAGCGGTTTTAAATCAAATTTTACCCAACTCGCGGCATGGCTTGAGCGTCGGCGGATGGTCTTGCCGGCGCGTTTCGCGTAAGGGGTGACGATGCGTATTGTCGGGACGATTCCACTGGCCCTTGCCATGGGTCTGTTCACCGCGCCCGTCGCCCAGGCAGGCGGGGGCGGTTGGATATCCGGCGACTGGTACCTGACGCTCGGCGCCACCGGCCTCGTCGCGCCGAACTTCGAGGGCGGCAGGAAATATATGGTCAGCGCCCAGCCGATCATCTCGCTCGGCAAGGTCGGTCCCGAGGCGCGCTTCACCTCGCGCAACGACAATATTTCTCTGGCGCTGATCGACGACGGTTCGGTTCGCGCCGGCCTGACCGGCAAGTTCATATTTTCTCGCGACAGCAAGGACGAGCTCAAGGGGCTCGATCCCGTGCGCTGGGGCGGTGAAGCGGGCGGCTTCTTCGAATTCTATCCGCTGGATTGGGTGAGGGCGCGGGCCGAATTGCGGCACGGCATTCGTGCCCATAACGGTTTCGTCGCCGACATCGCCGCGGACACCTTCTATGACATCACGCCGACGGTCCGCATTTCCGGCGGCCCGCGCGTCTCCTTCGCGTCATCCAACTATTTCGACGCCTATTATGGCGTCAACGCCAAGGAAGCGGCGGCTTCGGGCTTGAGCGAGTACCATCCGGGCGGCGGCCTGAAATCGACGGGCCTCGGCGGCGCGATCACTTGGAAGGTGACCGAGCCGATGACGGCCAGCGTCTTCACTGAATATTCTCGCCTGATGGGTCCGGCTGCTGATTCCAGCCTGGTCAAGGAGCGGGGCGACCGAAACCAATGGACCTTCGGTGTCTCGACCACTTATCGCTTCAATTTCACCATGTAAGCCGCGAACCGGCTTCCTGCCTTGAATTCCGCGCTTTATTCCTGCCGCGCCATCCGCTAAAAGCCACGCCATGATGAGCTTTTCGCGCTTTTTCGCGATCGCGATACGAATTACGGGCCCGGTGTTCCGGGTGGCCTGAGCGCCGCTGGAGCCGCCGGGAGTTTTCGCGCGCGCCTCGCGCTTTTCCAAGAAGATGCTAGTTCACCGCCCGGGCTTTCCGCCGTCGGGCAACGCAGATGGCAGATCAATGACCGACACCCCAATGACCAACACTGCTGAGACGATCGACTATTCCAAAACGCTCTATTTGCCGCGGACGGATTTCCCGATGCGGGCCGGACTGCCCGAGAAGGAGCCCGGCCTTGTCAAGCGCTGGCAGGACATGGACCTTTACAGAAGGCTTCGCGAGGAGGCCGCCGGCCGCGAGAAGTTCGTGCTGCATGACGGTCCGCCGTACGCCAACGGCAACATCCACATCGGCCATGCGCTGAACAAGATCCTCAAGGACGTCATCAACCGCTCCTTCCAGATGCGCGGCTATGACGCCAATTACGTGCCGGGCTGGGACTGCCATGGCCTGCCGATCGAATGGAAGATCGAGGAGCAGTACCGCGCCAAGGGCAAGAACAAGGACGAAGTGCCGGTCAACGAGTTTCGCAAGGAATGCCGCGACTTCGCCGCCCATTGGATCCAGGTTCAAGGCGGCGAGTTCCAGCGCCTGGGCGTCATCGGCGATTTCGACAATCCCTACACGACCATGGCCTACCACGCCGAGTCGCGCATCGCCGGCGAACTGTTGAAATTCGCCATGTCGGGGCAGCTCTACCGCGGCTCGAAGCCGGTGATGTGGAGCGTGGTCGAGCGCACCGCGCTTGCCGAGGCCGAAGTCGAGTACCAGGACTATGAGAGCGACACGATCTGGGTGAAGTTCCCGGTCGCGAGTCTTGCCCAGCCGGTCGCCGGCGCCGCGCCGGCGCTAGACGAAGCAGCGCTCGACCTCGTCGAGGCGCATGTCGTCATCTGGACGACGACGCCCTGGACCATCCCCGGCAACCGCGCCGTCAGCTATTCGCCACGCATCGGCTATGGCCTCTATGAGGTGACGGCGGCCGAGAACGCCTTCGGCCCGCAGCCCGGCGAGAAGCTGATCTTTGCCGACGCGCTGGCCGAGGAATGCGCTGCCAAGGCCAAGGTCACGTTGAACAGGCTTCACAGCGTATCGGCCCAACAGCTTGGGAAGATTACGCTTTCGCATCCTTTCAAGGGCCTCGGCCGCGGCTATGAGTTCCCGGTGCCGATGGTTGCCGGCGAGCATGTCACCGATGACGCCGGCACCGGCTTCGTCCACACCGCGCCCGGGCATGGCCGCGAGGACTTCGACGCGTGGATGGAGGCGGCCGCCGAGCTTCGGGCACGCGGCGTCGACACCACGATACCATTCACGGTCGATGATGCTGGCTTCTTCACCAAGGACGCGCCGGGCTTCGGCCCGGGACGCGAAGGGGGTGCTGCGCGCGTCATCGACGACAACGGCAAGAAGGGCAACGCCAATCAGGCGGTCATCGATGAGCTGATCAAACGCAACGCGCTTTTCGCCCGCGGTCGGCTGAAGCACAGCTATCCGCATTCCTGGCGCTCGAAGAAGCCGGTTATCTTCCGCAACACGCCGCAATGGTTCGTCTACATGGACAAGGACCTCGGCGACGGCACGACGCTGCGCAGCCGCGCGCTCACGGCGATCGACGATACCCGTTTCGTGCCGGCGGCCGGCCAGAACCGCATCCGCGCCATGATCGAAGAGCGCCCGGACTGGGTGCTTTCGCGCCAGCGCGCCTGGGGCGTGCCGATCGCCGTCTTCGCAGACGAGGACGGCAATGTGCTGAAGGACGAGGCCGTCAACCAGCGCATCATGGACGCCTTCGAGAAGGAGGGCGCGGACGCCTGGTTCGCCGACGGCGCCAAGGAACGTTTCCTCGGCAATCACGATGCCTCGAAATGGCAGCAGGTGATGGACATCCTGGACGTCTGGTTCGATTCCGGCTCGACCCATGTCTTCACGCTGGAAGACCGTCCGGACCTCAAATGGCCGGCCGACGTCTATCTGGAGGGCTCCGACCAGCATCGCGGCTGGTTCCATTCCTCGCTGCTCGAAAGCTGCGGCACAAGGGGCAGGGCGCCTTACGAAGCGGTCATCACCCATGGTTTCACCATGGACGAGGAGGGCCGCAAGATGTCGAAATCGCTCGGCAACACGGTGGTGCCGCAGGACGTGATAAAACAGTCCGGGGCCGATATCCTGCGGCTCTGGGTCGTGACGACCGACTATTGGGAAGACCAGCGGCTCGGCAAGAACGTGCTGCAGACCAATATCGACGCCTATCGCAAGCTCAGGAACACCATTCGCTGGATGCTGGGCACGCTCGCCCATGACGACGGCAATGATGTGGCGGTGGAGACGATGCCGGAGCTGGAGCGGCTGATGCTGCACCGGCTGTCCGAGTTGGACGAGGTGGTGCGTCAGGGCTACGACGCGTTCGAGTTCAAGCGCATCACCCGCGCGCTGCTGGACTTCATGGTGGTCGAGCTTTCGGCCTTCTACTTCGACATCCGCAAGGACGCGCTCTATTGCGACGGGCCGTCCAGCCTGCGCCGCAGGGCGGCTGTGCAGGTGGTTCGCCACCTCTTCGAATGCCTGGTGAAATGGCTGGCGCCGATGTTGCCCTTCACCACCGAGGAAGCCTGGCTCGACCGCCATCCGGAGGCCGTCTCGGTGCATCTCGACCAGTTCCCGGAGATTCCGCAGAACTGGCGCGACGAGGCGCTGGCCGAGAAATGGAGCAAGGTGAGGCAGGTGCGCCGCGTCATCACCGGCGCGCTGGAGATCGCGCGGGCCGAGAAGTTGATCGGCTCTTCGCTCGAGGCGGTGCCGGTGGTGACGCTGGATGACGCCGCGCTGGAAGCGGCCATCGCCGATGTCGACATGGCCGAGATGGCGATCACCAGCGACCTCGTCATCAAGCATGGCAAGGCGCCGCAAGGCGCCTTCGCGCTCGACGACGTCAAGGGCGTGGCGGTGGTGGTGGAGAAAGCCGAGGATCGCGGCCTTGCCAAATGCGCGCGGTCCTGGCGCTACACCGCCGATGTGGGCCAGGATCCGGAATTCCCGGACGTCTCGGCCCGCGACGCGGCCGTGCTGCACGAGCT
Source organism: Mesorhizobium sp. WSM4976 (assembly GCF_029625685.1). Lineage (NCBI taxonomy): Bacteria > Pseudomonadati > Pseudomonadota > Alphaproteobacteria > Hyphomicrobiales > Phyllobacteriaceae > Mesorhizobium > Mesorhizobium sp. WSM4976. The sequence goes on along the minus strand of NZ_JARTVT010000022.1, from coordinate 105,646 downwards.
GAAGGCGCTCGGACGCTTATAAGTGCATGTCGCCCAAAAGTGTGCAGCGATTTTGGGATCAACGACGTGCGCCGGTCAAATAAGTGCAAAAGTACCACGCCGGGCGGCCCATATCCGCCCGTGCGTTGCCCTTAATAAGCGGTTGAGGTAAACACGCGACACTCCGGCAGACAAATTGTCGCCGGATTTCCATCGCAAGTGCGGGGAAGAAGGGGACCGTGCCCTTGGCCGGTGGCGACCGAAAGGCAGTGAGAGTGGGACTTTTTGGCATGACCGACAGGACGTTCGCGCGCGCCGCGCTGGTGGCGCCGCTTGTGGTATCGGCCATCGCCTTGTCGGGGTGCATGAGTTCGCCGACCTACGGAACCGACAAGACGGCAGCCGCGCAGCTGTTCGACGATGTTTCCGGCGCTGCCTCGATCACGCCGAAGCACCGCGATGCGATCGACTACAAGCCGCGTCCTGACCTGGTGAAGCCCGCGCCGGGGCAGAAGCAAAACCTGCCGCCGCCGCAGCAGAGCATCGAGACGGCGAGCGCCGATTGGCCCGAATCGCCGGAGGCCCGCCGCGCCCGCATCCGCGCCGATGCCACCGCCCACCAGAACGATCCGAATTACCAGCCGGAAGCGGTCGAGGATGTTCAGACCGATCCAGAGGCGGTGAAGAAGGCGATGGCGGAGTCCGGATCCAGCCACCCGCCGCGCTGGTCGCCTGATGATTCCAGCGCTACGCGCACCGCGGAGATCCAGCGCCGGCTTGCCGAGCAGAAGCAAGGCAACCCGAACGTGCGCAAATATCTGAGCGAGCCCCCGCTTGCCTATCGCCAGGCTGCCGCCACCGCGCCGCAGAATGAGCTCGGCGAGGACGAATACAAGAAGGAGCGCCGCCTCAAGGCGCAGGCGGAAGGCAAGAAGGGCGGCTGGTTCGATTGGCTGGGGCTGTAAGAGCCCTAGATTTCCCGCCGTTCCCGAAAAAAATCCTTGAGGATGAGGGCGGCGGCGCTCTCGCCGATCCCCGGATAGATGTCTGGCGCGTGGTGACAGATGGGCGAAGCGAAGAAGCGTGTGCCGTTGACCACCGCGCCGCCTTTCTCGTCGGCTGCGCCGAAATAGAGGCGGCGCAGCCTGGCGAAGGAGATGGCACCGGCGCACATTGCGCAGGGCTCAAGCGTCACATAGAGGTCGTGGCCGGTCAGGCGCTCACTGCTGAGCCTTCGGCAGGCCTCGCGGATCGCCAGCATCTCGGCATGCGCTGTCGGGTCCGCCAGTTCACGCGTGCGGTTGCCGGCTTTCGCGATCACCGTGTTGCCATTGACGATCACCGCGCCGACCGGCACTTCGCCGCGACCGGCGGCCGCCTCGGCCTCTTCAAGCGCCAAGGCCATGAAATCCGGTCGTTTCAAGCGGTTTCCATTCCGATTACTCCTCGCCACCCGAGAGTGATCCTGTTATCTAGCGCGAGACCCTGAAAACCGGAATCGGTTTTTGCCGCGCCACCAGATGCGCAAAATCAAGATGACACTGCCGGCGTTGGGCGTCCGCAAGGGCGCGCGGCGCTGTAGCAGGCGAAGACGAGCAAAGTAATGGACGACGACAAGAAATCTCCACGCGGGCCGCGTAAGGGCGGCTCGAAGCCGGCGGGCCGGCGAGACGGCAAGCCGGCCCACGGCGCCAAGAAGCCGTTCGCCAAGCGTGAGCGGCCTATGGCTGCCGAAGGCGAGCGCCGCGATTTCAAACGCAGCTACAAGCCGCGTGAAACAGGTGAAGGCGCTGAGCGCGGTGACCGGCCGTTCCGCAAAGGCACGCCGCGCGACGGCAAGCCCTTCGACAAACGCGAAGGCCGCAAGCCCCCCTATACGCCACGCGGTGACCAGCCGGTGGCCGCCGAAGGCGAGCGCCCGGCCCGCGATTTCAAGCGCAGCTACAAGCCGCGCGAAGCGGGCGAGAGTGCGGAGCGTGGCGACCGGCCGTTCCGCAAAGGTCCGCCGGGTGACGGCAAGCCCTTCGACAAGCGAGATGACCGCAAGCCCTATACGCCACGCGGTGACCGGCCGGTGGCCGCCGAAGGCGAACGTGGCGAACGCCGTTTCGAGCGCCCCCGGCCTGCGTTCGGCGAGCGTCCTGCGCGCGACTTTGCCGACCGGCCGAAGCGTGATTTCAGCGATCGTCCGCGTGGCGCCGGAAAGCCCGAGGGCGGCTTCAAGCCGCGCCCGCGTCCTTCGGAAGCCGCGCCCGAAGCAGGCGAGCGTATCGCCAAGCGGCTGGCGCGTGCCGGCATCGCCTCACGCCGGGATGCCGAGGAACTGATCGCGGCAGGCCGCGTCAAGGTCAACGGCAAGGTGCTGGACTCGCCGGCTTTCAACGTCAGCGCCAACGACGTCATCCATCTCGACGGCACCGAGATCCCGCCTATTGAGCGCACGCGCCTGTTCCTATTCCACAAGCCGGCGGGCGTCGTCACCACCAACCGCGATCCGGAAGGCCGCAAGACCGTCTTCGACGTTCTGCCCGCCGACCTGCCGCGGCTGATGACCATCGGCCGGCTCGACATCAACACCGAGGGGCTGCTGCTTTTGACCAATGACGGCGGACTGTCGCGCGTGCTTGAATTGCCGGCCACCGGCTGGCTGCGGCGCTATCGTGCGCGCGTCCACGGCAAGGTCGAGGAAAGCGCGCTTGCCGGCCTGCGCGAGGGCATCGCCGTCGACGGCGTGTTCTATGGTTCGATCGAGGCCTCGCTCGACCGCGAGCAAGGAACCAATGCCTGGCTGACGCTCGGCCTGCGCGAAGGGAAGAATCGCGAGGTGAAGAACATCCTCGGCGCGCTTGGCCTCGACGTCACGCGGCTGATCCGCATTTCCTACGGACCGTTCCAGCTGGAAGATCTGCCCGAGGGCCATGTGCTGGAGATCAAGGGGCGCGTTTTGCGCGAGCAGCTCGGCGAACGGCTGATCGAGGAATCCGGCGCCAATTTCGATGCCGAGATCCAGAAGCCGTTTTCAAACAAGCCGGTGCGCGGCGGCGGTCCGCGCCGCGAAGAGGCCGACCGGCCGAAATTCACGCGCGACGGCGACCGCCGGCCGATCGGCGAGGGCGGGCTGATCAAGGCGCGCAAGCGCCGCGAAGACAGCCGCGACGAGGCACTGAGCAAGCTCTCGACGAAGCCCGAGCGGGCGTTTGGCGAGCGCGGCCCGAAACCCGATCGCGGCGGCTTCGGCGACAAGCCGCGTGGCGGGTTTGGCGACAAGCCCCGTTTCGGCGGCAAGAAATCCGAGCGCGAGCAGCGGCCGATCGAGCCGCCGGGCCAGCGCAAGGCCAATGTCTGGATGGCGCCGGGCGCCCGGCCGATCGGCAAGGGCAGGGCGGAAGCCGACGCGGCCAGGGCCGCCGAGGCGAAGGCGCGCAAGGCATCCTACAAGCCGGGCGGCAAGGGCAAGCCGGGCGCGAAGCCGTTCGGCAAGCCGCGCGGCGAGCGCCCCGAAGGCGATGGCGGCAACAGGCCGCGCGGTCCGAAGAGGGGCGGCGATGCGGATCGTCGGCGGTGAGTTCCGCGGGCGTCCGCTGGCGACGCCGAAAACCAATGCCATCCGCCCCACGACCGACCGCACCCGCGAGGCGGTGTTCAACGTCCTGGCGCATCGCTACGCTGACAAGCTGGAGGGCGGCCGCGTGCTCGACCTCTTCGCCGGCACGGGCGCGCTCGGGCTGGAGGCTTTGTCGCGCGGCGCATCCTACTGCGTCTTCATCGAGGAATCGACCGAGGGGCGCGGCCTGATCCGCGAGAATGTCGATGCCTATGGGCTCACCGGTCGCACGAAAATCTTCCGCCGCGACGCAACCCATCTCGGCGAAGCCGGCACGATCTCGCCCTTTGGCCTGATCTTCGCCGATCCGCCCTATGGCAAAGGTCTCGGCGAACGGGCGCTGCGCTCGGCCAGGGACGGCGGCTGGCTTCTGCCCGGCGCGCTCTGCGTCGTGGAGGAGGCGGCGTCGGCGCCGTTCGAGCCGGGCGCCGGTTTTTCGGTGATGGACGAGCGCAATTACGGCGAAACGGTTATCCGGTTCATCGAGGCCAGCTAAAGCATGTGTCCCGAAGTGGGAACCGGTTTCGGGACAAAGACATGCTTAAAATCAAAGACCTAAAGCGCATGGAGCGAATCCGAAGGATCGCGACGCGCTTTAGGTTGTTATAGCCGCGCCTCGAAAATGCCGAACAATTCACTTTGCCTCGCCAGCGAACCTTGCCTATCGTCGCGCAACCGGGACCGGAGAATTTGATGACATCTACGCGGATTGGGCTGCGCGCGGCGCTTCTTGCCGGCACGCTGGCGCTCGTGGCGGCTGCTCCGGCCCGTGCGGCCGACGATGGCCACGTCAAGGATTTCCTGCTCGACAACGGCATGGAAGTGGTCGTCATCCCGGACCATCGCGCGCCTATCGTCACGCATATGGTCTGGTACAAAATCGGCAGCGCCGACGAGCCGCCCGGCAAATCCGGCATCGCGCATTTCTTCGAGCACCTGATGTTCAAGGCCACGACCACTCATGCGGCCGGCGAGTTCGACCGTGCCGTGTCCGAGATCGGCGGCTCGAACAACGCCTTCACCTCCTACGACTACACCGCCTTCCACGAGACGGTGCCGCCCTCGGCGCTCGAACAGATGATGGGCTTCGAGGCCGATCGCATGCGCAACCTGATCCTGACCGACGACGTCATCAAGACCGAGCGCGATGTGATCCTGGAGGAGCGTCGCTCGCGCATCGACAGCAATCCGCAGGCGGTGCTCGACGAGGAGGTCGATGCGACGCTCTGGCAGAACCAGCCCTACCGCATTCCGGTGATCGGCTGGATGCAGGAGATGGAGCAGTTGAACCGTCCGGACGCGAAAGCCTTCTACGACAACTACTACCGGCCCAACAACGCGGTGTTGATCGTAGCGGGCGACGTCGAGCCGGATGCCGTCAAGGCGATGGCCGAGCGCACCTACGGCAAGGTCGCGCGCGGTCCGGATCTGCGGCCGCGCATCCGCCCGGTCGAGCCGGAGCAGAACACCAAACGCACCGTGACGCTGACCGACGCGCGCGTCTCGGTGCCGAGCTTTTCGACGCAATGGGTGGTGCCATCCTATCATACGGCCAAGCCCGGCGAGGCGGAGGCGCTCGACCTGCTCGCCGAGATCCTCGGCGGCGGCAACCGCAGCCGGCTTTATCAAGAGCTCGTCGTCAAGCAGGGGATCGCCTCAGACGCGGCAGCCTATTTCCAGGGCACGATGCTCGATGCCACCAATTTCACGGTCTATGGTGCGCCGCGCGGCGACGCCAAGCTTGCCGATGTCGAGGCGGCGGTCGATGCCGAGATCGCCCGCATCGTCAAGGACGGCGTGAGCGACGATGAGCTGGAACGGGCCAAGACCCGCTACGTGCGCTCCATGATCTTTGCCCGCGACAAGCAGGACGACATGGCCAACATGTATGGCTCCACGCTTGCCACGGGCGGCAACGTCAAGGACGTTCAGGAATGGCCGGATCGCATCCGCAAGGTCACCGCCGACCAGGTCAAGGCGGTCGCCGCCCGCTACCTGGTGCTCGACCATTCGACCACCGGCTATCTCTTGCCGCAGCAACAGGCGGGGAATTGATGATGAGCATGGCTCTTGGCTATACGAGCGCAGTACCTTCTTCGACTAGGGAAGAAGGAGGGCGCGTCTATCGCGCCGTCGCCACGCTTTGCTTTGCCCTGTTCTTCCTGCTTTTGCCGGCGCTTGCGGCGCGCGCGGAGATGAACATCCAGGAGGTGAAGTCGAAGAAGGGCATCACCGCATGGATGGTGGAGGACCATTCTATTCCGCTGATCGCCATCCGCTTCGTCTTCGACGGCGGCAGCGCGCAGGATCCGGCCGGCAAGGAGGGCCTGGTCAATTTGATGACCGGCCTGTTCGACGAAGGCGCCGGTGGCCTCGATAGCGACGCCTTCCAGCAGAAGCTCGACGATGCCGGCGCCGAGATGAGTTTCCAGGCCGCGCGCGACGGCACCTATGGTTCGATGCGCATGCTGTCTGAGCAGAAGGACGAGGCTTTCGGCCTGCTGAAGCTGGCGGTGAACAGCCCGCGTTTCGACCAGGCGCCGATCGACCGTATCCGCGCCCAGGTGCTCTCCGGCATCCTCGCCAACGAGCGCGATCCGAACACGGTGGCGCAGCAGCGGTGGCTGCGCGCCATTTATGGCAAGCATCCCTATTCGCGTTCCGACCAGGGCACGAAGGACAGCTTGACCACCATTACCGCTGATGACATCAGAGCCTTCCACAAGGCCAATTTCGCCCGCGGCGGCCTGCATGTGGCGGTGGTCGGCGACATCGACGCCGCGTCACTGAGCAACAAGCTGGACGACGTCTTCGGGGATCTGCCTGAAAAGCAGGCGCTGGCTCCGGTGTCGGATGTCACGCCAAAGCTGGGGCAGCAGCTCGAGGTGAACTACGACTTGCCGCAGACCTCGCTGCAGCTCGCCTGGCCGGGCGTGAAACGCAGCGACCCCGATTTCTTCGCCACGGTCCTGATGAACGAGATCCTGGGCGGCTCGACCTTCACCTCCCGGCTCTTTTCGGAGGTGCGCGAGAAGCGCGGCCTTGCCTATGGCGTCAGTTCCGATCTCGTCGACAACGAGCACTCACACTCACTGCTGGTGACGACGGCGACGCGCTCGGACCGCGCTGCCGAAACGCTTTCGATCGTGCGCCAGGTGGTGAAGGACATGGCCGAGAACGGCCCCACCGAGGAAGAGCTCGCGGCGATCAAGAAATACATGATCGGCGCTTACGCCATCAACAACCTGGATTCCTCCAGCTCCATCGCCGCAACGCTGGTCGAGCTGCAGGTCGACAATCTCGGCATCGACTATATGAAGCGCCGCGCCGCGCTCATCAACGCGGTGACGCTGGCCGACGTCAAGGCGGCGGCGAAGAAGCTTCTGTCGACCGATCCCGCCGTGATGGTCATCGGCCCGCCGCTGGTGCAGGTGGCGGGGGGCGGCAAGGGATGAGCCCAACCTTCGGGGTGGCTTTCGGCGGCGGCGGCGCGCGCGGCCTCGCGCATATCCACATCATCGAGGCTCTCGATGAGCTTGGCATCAAACCGGTGGCGATCGCCGGCTCGTCTATCGGCTCCATCATGGGAGCCGGCATGGCGTCGGGCATGACGGGCGCCGAGATCCACGGCTATGCCCGATCGATCCTCGGCAGCCGGGCCGAAGTGGCGGCGCGCATGTGGCGCTCGCGGCCGGGCACGATCGCGGAGGCCATGCAGGGCGGCATCCGCGTCGGCCAGTTCAACATCGAGCGCATCCTGAAGGCCTTCCTGCCTGAGCCGATCCCGCAGACGTTCGACGCGCTGAATATCCCGCTCAAGGTGACGGCGACCGATTATTTCGGTCACAAGCTGGCGGTGCTCGCCGAGGGAGAATTGCATTCGGCGCTCGCCGCTTCGGCTGCCATCCCAGCGGTGTTCCGTCCGGTGGTGCGCAATGGCTGCCTGCTGATCGACGGCGGCATCTACAATCCGGTCCCCTTCGATCTCCTCGAAAAGGATGCCGACATCATCATCGCGATCGACGTGGTCGGAGCGCCGAGCGATGCAGAGCGCAAGCACCCGACCACGGTCGACCTGATGTATGGCGCCTCGCAATTGATGATGCAGTCGATCATCGCCAACAAGCTGCAGCAGTCCAGGCCCGACATCCTGATTCGCCCGAAGGTCTCGAAGTATCGCGTGCTCGATTTCCTGAAGATCGAGGCACTGATGGCCGAGACGGCGGAGATCAAGGACGAAATGAAGCGCGCCGTTGACAAGGCCGTGGCCAGGCATGGCGCCAAGCGCGGGAAGAAGGCTGTTTAGACGGGTGCGAGTGTCTTCGGCGGCCCGAGCCTTGAGCGTTCCTCTGCCTGCAGCTTTATAGGGCCGCATATTGTCTGCCCACTAGCCGGAGGCCGACGGCACATCATATTGTTGCGCCCGTATGAATCTTCCTGAGTCCACATGAGCAACCTTCTTTTCACCCGCGTCCCTTTCAACCCGCTCTCGCTGGGTCTGGTCTGCAACTTCATTGCGCACTACCCGCCTTTCGATGGCTACGAATTTGGCCAGATGGTGAAGTCGTTGCGCTATCAGATCGAGCAGCAGTCGCATTTGATCGGTGCCATTGACGATGTGATCGTCGCATACGTCGGCTGGGTCGTGACCAGCCGTGAGATCGCCGAAACATGGGTCGCGAACAATGGCCCGCTCAATCCGGACCCGGGCGGCAGCGCAATTGCCGCAACCGTCATGGCAACGCGCTCGTCCTCTCACATCCTGCCGTTGATCAAGGAGGCGAAACTGCTCAACCTCGACAAGTCGGTTTATTGGAAGCGCGATTTCATCGACGCGCGTGGCGCCATGAAACGCGCCGTGCGCAAGCGGGATGCATGATGGACCAGGTCGCGTTTGGCGAGGGGTTTACCCAGGAGATTCTGATCCGCCTCGGCGACCGTTATGCGTCGATGTTCGTGCGCATCTGGCAGCCGGCAGGCCAGTCTCGCGGTACAGTATATTGCCTCCACGGCTTTACCGGAAACGGCGCCGACTTCGATTACCTCGCGACCTTTCTCTGCCGCAATGGCTATCTGGTGATCTGCCCCGATCTGCTCGGGCGCGGGCGCAGCGCGTATCTTGGCGGGGGCTATGACATCGATCTCTATTCCAGGTGCTTGCGAGCGCTCAGCCAGTTTGCCGGCAAGGAGAACCATTTCATAGGCACGTCATGGGGCGGGCTGATCCTGATCCTGTTCCTCCATGCCAACCGCGGCCGCGTCGATCGGATAGTCCTCAATGATGTTCCCCTGATAGGAGGGCCGAAGGTGGACGCGTTGAGAGAGGCGGTCATCCGCGAAAGCACCCTGATCTTCGAGACGCGCGCGGCTGCGAGGAACCATCTGCGCGCTGCCAGCGCGGAAATGGGTCCGGTCGATGAGGTGGTTCTAACCCGCTACATCGAGAACCGCATTGCCGCCGGCACCGAAGGCGTTCGCCTCGCTTATGATCCGGCCGCGACCGGGAATTTCGCGGCAATGACCGGACGTGCATACGACCTGTTCCCCATGGCGGCCAAACTGGATGCGAGGATGCTATCTATGTACGGGCGAAACAGTGAATTCATGGACAGGAGCGCGTTGGAGCGCACGCGCCGGGTCCGACCCGATATCTGTGTCGTCGACAATCTCGATGCGGGCAGTCCACCCTCGCTGATGACGCCTGATCAGGCCTTCCTGATCCTGGGTTTCCTGTCCGCCGTCTGAGTGGCTGACTTTGGGGATTGGAATGCACTTCGAGGAAGCGTACAGCAAGCTGTTGTTGGCTGCTTTCGATCAGGCCGGACAGGATGGCCAGCCGGCCAAGATCCTGATCTGCACGACGCCGCGAACCGCGGGCCATTCGTACTGCCGGGTGCTGCGGCATTTCGGGCTCGGCCTGCCGACCGAGTATTTTCAGTGGCAGTTTGCCCTGCCGCTTATGCGGCGCTGGACTGGCCACGACGCCATCGACGTCCCGGCGCTCGGTCAGGCGGCCGCGTCATATGGACGGCAGCTTCTGGCAAAACGCTCGGTCAATGGCGTCTTTGCGGCAAAGCTGTTCGCAGGCAATTTGGACTTTGCACGCCGCTCGATCGGCGAGGACGACACCGGATCATTTTACGTCTTTCTGTCCCGGCGTAACAAGGTCGAGCAGACCGTGAGCCTGCTTTCGATGCTCCATACGGGGCAACCCTTCGATGGCGGAGAGACGCTGCCCGGAATCCCGAAATTGAAGATTATCAGCCAGAGGGCGGTCATCGATACGGTGCGTCATATCGCCGACTGCGAGACGGTGTGGCGGAATTACTTCTCGACCATTGATGCCACAAGGGTGGCCACTGTCGCTTATGAGGATTTTGTCGCAAGTCCTTATGAAAACGCACGAGCTACGATGCGAAGCTGGTTTCCGGCCCACGATCTGGAAAAGCCTGCCGCCTCTGAGGCAAGCGGCCGCTATCAGAACGATGCGGCCATGAAGACAATCATCGGGAGGCAATTCGGGGGCCTGATCCGGGAGCTTTGGCGCGACATGCCAAGCCCAACGGACCGGCCTTTGTCAGCGCCTTGACACCGTTACTGCCATGCCGCTCGCCGGGCGTAGCGCCAGCGCATAGTCGAAGCGGATAATGTCGTCGGTGCGGGCAAATGCGAATTGCCGCACCACCGCGCGGACCGCCTGCTCGACCTCCATGCGGCCAAGACGGGCGCCTCCGCACATGCGCGGCCCGGTCAGGAAGGGGATGAAGGCGCGCCGGTCGTAACTGTTGTCGATGAATTCCTTGCGGCTGGCATCGAAGGTCCTCGGATTGTCCCAGAATTCGGGGTGCTGGTGCACGCCAACGATCGACAGCATGATCAGTTGTCCGGTCCTGAGCGGCACGCCGCAGATCTCGGCGTCGTCCCTTGCCTCTCGTGTCAGGAATGGAATCGGTGGAAAATACCGCATCGTTTCGTTGATGAAGCAGTCGGTGAATGGCGCGTCTGCCTTGCCGCTGGTGATCTCGTCATGGATACGCTCCTGCACCTTCTGGTTGGCGCCGAGCCTGTCGATCACCCACAGCACCGTCGTTACGGTGGTTTCAACGCCGGCGAAGAGGTTCATCACGAACTCTTCAATCGGTGAAAAACCGTCGATCGAGCCTGATTTCTCGGAGAAGCGGCCCATTTCCGCCGCGGACCGCGGGTCCGCCATCAGTTGCTTTCCGAACTCGGCTATCACGGCACGGGCGTCGCCGATGACGCTGTTGCGCTCGACATCGGTGGGCGTGACCCAGGAATAATACTGCAGACGCCGCAGCACTTCGCGCGTCCGATCGATCAAGCCCGCCGTCAGGTGGCGCTGGGCCGCTAGGCCGAACGCCCGGTAGAAGATGGTCAGGGCGCCGGCGAAGAGCGCGTACTGAATGCCAGCCAGCGACGTCTCGCATTCGGCGAGGCAGTTAGCGAAGATCGCGGACACGCTTTGCTGTTGGGCAGGCTTGGCCGCTGCCAGATAGACGTCCTGCGTGATGGCGCGCCTTGTCGCCCACTCCTGGTCATTGGTGTTGAAGCGGCTGAAGCCGAGCGCGGATATCAGCGAGAAGTTCTTGCGAAACAGGGCAGGGGCCTTGGCGATCCTGTCGACCGCATCGGGGTGGTCGAAGACCACGAGATTGCCGATTTCACGAGGTCCGGGGGCTATGTGGCCACTCTGGGCAAAGAGCGCGTAGGCAAGATTGTTCAGAAAGCCTTCGATATGCGCGCGATTTTCCATGATGCCCCTGCTACGTCGCCACCAGACGCAACTGTCTTCGATTTATGGTGCTTTTTGTCGGTGTTGCAAAGATGTGACACCGGCGAGTCAATGCGACGGATCACACGCTCGGCAATAGGTCTTTATACGACTCTCTGCAATATTGGCGCCGGCGAGATTCTGGGTGGGGACAAGCATGCGGACTCAAGTACCGGGTAAACTTTTGGCGACGGCGGCGGCATCGGCGGCCTCCGTGACAACGATTGGCATGGCCACGGCTCACGCCACTGAAACGCAACCGCCGGACCAGGCGGTCATCGATTCGCGCATCAAGTTGTCGTTCGAGGGCGCGTATTTCTGGAACAATGTCCACAAGGATGACAAGCTCAACAGCGATAAACTCGGCAATAGCAACGGCGATATCTCCGGGTCCGTGGCGTTGACCAGGCAAATCTCCCCGGGCCTGGATTGGCGTCTTTCCGGCGCCTTTCATGTCGGCAAGGATCGTTCGACTCTGCTCGGTGAGGGACCTATCACAGGTCCTGGTAATACGCCGGGCACCCTGGGTATTAGCTACGGCGATAGCTACACCTTCCAGACTTTCGACTTCGACGTCGGCAAGCATGTGAAGGTACAGCAGGCTGACATCCGTTTCTTCGGCGGCCTGCGGCTGGTGCATTCGGACGAAACCGTATTCGACGTGTCCGAGAAGTTCACGCCCAACAATCCCGCGGACAAAGGCATCTCCGCCGACAAGGTCGGCACGGCCGAATACTGGGGCATCGGTCCGCGCGTCGGTGCGGAAGCATACTATCCGGTCGGCGAAAACTGGGGCCTGACGGGTTCGGCTTCGGGCGCGATCATGTGGGGTCGCCGCACCGAGCGTGTCGGTTTCAATATCTCGTCCACAAACCCTGTCGATCACTTTTCCGAAACGCTGGCCAGTCAGGGTTCGAACGAGACGGTCTCGAACCTCGACGCGTCGCTCGGCCTGAGCTGGACGCCGGTAACGAACACTACCTTCACCGCAGGTTACAAGGTCGAAGCTTGGCACAATCTGCTTGTGAACGCAGATCACAAGAACCAAGTGTTCCAGGGCCCGTTCCTGCGCCTCGAAGTCAAAATGTGATCGCAGCGGCCGCTCAGGGTGACTTCGGAGACAGGTTTCGAGTCCAGGTTCGCGTCGAACGGAAACGTCAAACTGCACTACATCGCGGCGGGCTCCGGCCCGCCGATCGTTTTTCTGCACGGCTTTCCCGACCATGGTCTTGGCTGGCGCCGTCAGATCCAGGCCTTATCCAGCAAATTCAGGGTGTTGGCGCCGGATCTTCGCGGATTCGGGTCGAGCGACAAGCCAAGAGGACATGCCCACTACGCGTTGCTGCCAAACCTGGTGCAGGACGTGCTGGCCATCCTCGTGGCGGAACAACTCTCCCAGGCCTCGATCGTCGGTCATGACTGGGGTGGAACCATCGCCTGGTGGCTGGCCATGCGCGTGCCGTCTGCGGTGCGCCACCTCATAATTCTGTCCAGTCCCCACCCGCGCAACTATCTTCGGGCCATGGCCGATTCTGGCAATGCAGGATATTTCGGCTATGTCCGTCGTTTCCAGGAAGCCGGCGCGGCCGCCCTGCCCACGCCTGAGGAGCTTGCCGCCTGGGTCCCCGACGTGGACGACAGACAGGCGCTCGCAGCGTCGCTTCGACGATCCGACCCCGAGGCGATGCTGGGTTATTACAGGGCCAACGTCCCGCTCGGCCGGGTGCCGGATATCGGCCCGTTGCCCTTGGTCAGGGCGCCGACTCTGGTGCTGTTCGGCACCGACGACCCCTATGTCCCGGCGAGCGCCTTTGACGGCACGTTCCGCGAGATCGACAATGTTTCGGCCACAGTGGCGCTGCCTGGTGCCGGCCATTTCATCCACCACCAGGCGGCGGGATTCGTGAGCCGCGAGATCGAGGCGTGGGTGTCGCGGCCGCCGTCGAGTTTTCGCGGGTTGGGGTAGTTGCTCGTCAGACGTTCGCTGCTGCTGGCGCATACACCAACGCCACCACGCCATTGCTGAACGGCTTGGCCGAGATCAGCTCCAGTGGAACCTGCGCATCAACCGCGAACAGCGGTTTGCCCTGGCCGACGGCGCCCGGGGTAACTGAGCAGTCTGAGGCGGTCGACGAGGCCGTGGCTTAGCAACTGCCAGGCGACGCTGAGACTGCCCATGCACGTAGATGTTTCCGCCGCCGGTCTGCTTCAGCTTCGCCACGGCTTCGGGCAGGGGACCTTTCAGCAATTCGGCCGGCTTCCAGTCGAGGTCCTTCAGCGTGGTCGAGGCGACGTTTTTCGGCAGCGTGTTGAATCGGTCTGCGAAGTCGCCGGTCTGCTTCGGCCACGAGCGTGCAAAGATCTGATAGGTCGTGCGACCGAGAAGCATGGCGCCGCTGTCGGCAAGCTCGTCCTCCTTGAAGGTGTTCATCTCCTCGTTCCAAGCCACGCCTGGGAGCTTCTCGACCTCGGCGATGCAGTCGACGCTGATGAATTCGGTGAGGATGAGCTTTCTCATGATGCTCCCTCTGGTAATGGGTCGTCCATAGGACTCGCCGGATGGCGCTTTCCCGACAACAACGAGGCCCGACGGAATGACGGCAGGCCCTTTTGCCTGAGACGGCCGCTTCAGAATGGACCCCGTTCGATACAGAGGGGTCGACATGATGCTGGCGTTTCGAGCCCGAGCAATCATTCCCGCTGCCACGAGAAATCCCTTGCCTTCGACTTGATCTTGGCCTTAGTCTCCCATCTGAGAAAACCTTTTCCCAACCCTTCGCTTTCGGCATCCGCCCCTCGGCCCGAATGCAGCAGGCTTCTGTGAGAAAAGGTTTTCTCAACTTGAGAGGTTCTGCAATATAGATGTCTTCCGACGCCGAGCCAGCGCCAGTTTCCGCCAAGCCGCCGGTCACGCTGCGCGAGGTAGCGGCTGCTGCCGGCGTCAGCGTCGCGACGGCGTCCAAGGCGCTGAACGGGCAGGGGCGGATGACGGCGGAGACGCGCGAGCGCATTCGCGAGACGGCCAGGCATCTCGGCTTCCGGCCGAACAGCCTGGCGCAGAGCCTGCTCAGAAGACGCTCCTTCACCGTCGGCCTGCTCACCAACGATACCTATGGCCGCTTCTCGCTGCCGCTGATGGCCGGCGTTTCGGATGCGCTGGTCGACAAGGGCGTGTCGGTGTTCCTGTGCAATGTCGAGGACGACCAGCGGCTCGGCCAGCTGCATGTCGAGGCCATGCTCGACAAGCGCGTCGACGGCATCGTCGCCACCGGAAAGCGCATCGACCGGCATCTGCCGGTCGACCTCTCCAACCTGCGCATTCCGGTCGTCTACGCCTTCACCCAGCCCGATCCCGGCGCGATCGGCCTCGTCTCCGACGATGCCGGCGGCGCGCGGCTGGCGGTGGAGCATTTTCTGCGGCTCGGCCGCCGGCGCATTGCCCATGTGAGCGGGCCGGCGAGCTTCGCCGTCGTGCATGCGCGTGCGCAAGCCTGGCGCGATGTCCTCAAGGAGAACGGCCTAGCCGAGAGCGAGCCGTTGCTCGGCGCCTGGTCGGAAGCCTGGGGCCACGAGGCAGTCGAAAAACTGTTCGGCAAGGCGGATAGGGAAGGGTGGCCCGACGCCGTCTTCTGCGGCAACGACCAGATCGCGCGCGGCGTCATCGATGCGCTGCGCGAGCGCGGCATCGGCGTGCCCGAAGATGTCGGCGTCATCGGCTTCGACAATTGGGAGATCGTGGCCGAGGCGACGCGCCCGCCGCTCACCTCCGTCGACATGAATCTTTCGACGCTCGGCCGCGAGGCCGGGCTTGCCCTGCTTTCGCTCGTCGACGGCCAGCCGGCCGCGCCGGGCATCAGGAAACTGCCGTGCCGCCTGGTGGTGCGTCAGTCATGCGGAAGTCCGCCGGAATGAAGCAACAAGGCCACGCGCCCGCATCCGCCGGGCGGCGTGGCCAACTGGGAGGAGAACCATGAGGAGGAGTAACGTGAAGACCATGCTTGCCAAGCTGATGCTTGCCGCTGCCGTCATCGGCGGAGGCCTGCAGGCGGCGTCCGCCGAGACCGCCAACATCTGGGTGCGCGCCGACGGCTCGAACTTCATGCCGCGCATCGTCGATGCCTTCAACAAGGCGCACAAGGACCAGGTCAAGCTCGACATCATCCCCAACGCTGAGATCATCCCGAAATATGGCGCCGCAGCCGCCGGCGGCACGGCGCCCGACGCGCTCTCGCTCGACCTGATCTACACGCCGTCCTTCGCCGCCGCCGGCCAGCTGGAGGACATCACCGACTGGGCGAAATCCTTGCCCTATTTTTCCAGCCTCTCGCCGGCGCATGTGAAGACCGGCACCTATAAGGACCGCATCTATGGCCTGCCGTTCTCGGCCGACGCCTCGGTGCTGATCTGGAACAAGAAGCTGTTCAAGCAGGCGGGGCTGGACCCGGAGAAGGGGCCGGCCAACTGGGCCGAGATCGCGGCCGACGCCGAAAAGGTCAACGCGCTCGGCGGCGACATCAAGGGTTTTTACTTCTCCGGCAACTGCGGCGGCTGCAACATCTTCACCTTCACGCCGCTGATCTGGGCCTCGGGCGGCGACATCCTGTCGGAAGACGGCTCGAAGGCGACGCTTGACAGCCCGCAACTGCGCGGCGCCATCGACCTCTACCGCTCGATGATCAAGAAGGGGCTGGTACCCGAGGGCGCGCAGACCGACACCGGCGCCAACTTCTTCGCCGCCTTCGCCGGCGGCAAGATCGGCATCTCGCCCTCCGGCGCCTTCGCCATCGGCGCGCTCAACACGCAATATCCTGATATCGACTACGGCATCACCTTCCTGCCGGGCAAGGATGGCGGCTGGTCGTCCTTCGCCGGCGGCGACAATTTCGTCGTCACCAAGGGCACCAAGAAGATCGCCGTGGTGAAGGAGTTCCTGGACTTCGCCTATTCGCTCGAAGGCCAGATGATCCTCGCCAAATATGGCAGCCTGCCGGTGCGCAACGACATCGCCAAGGACGCGCTGAAGGAACTCGACCCGCGCTACCAGGTGGCGGCCGAGGCGATGGCCAAGGGCAGGACGCCTTATTCGGTGGTGTTCAACGATTTGATCAACTCCGCCAACGGTCCGTGGACGCAGATGATCAACGAGGTGTTCTTCGGCGACGACGTCGACGGCGCCATCAAGAACGCGCAGGACACGATGCAGTCGATCATCGACCAGGCGCCGAACAAGTAGACACCAGGGCCGACCGGCGGCGGGGATCGCGCAACGCCCCGTCGCCGGGGCCCTGGCCCGGGGGCCCCCCCCCCCCCCCCGCCCGCCCGCCGGCCGGGGGGGGGGGGGGGCGGCCGAGATATTAGAGTATTGATATAAAAAATAACAAAAACACCCCACAAACCAAA